>DAIRVL010000052.1:6231-15182 GCA_036802845.1 Pseudomonadales bacterium
CGAAATGACACCACCGGCGAACTTTCAGAAGTTGTTTTAAGTGTATCAGCCTACGGTGCCAACATCAGCATACTGGATAACGTTGCCGGTGCCCCCGGTTATTACTACTACACCTTCGGTTATGGCATGAACGACGTTTCGGCCAAACTGGGCTTTCATTCCTTTGACAACGACAATGATAATATGACCCACTTTGATGTGTCTTATGCCTATAACGACAACCTGTCCTTTACGGTAAGCAAGGTTGTAGATGAAGAAGTCGAAGGCACCTACGATAACGACCCTATTTTCCAGGTCAGCTACAAATTACCTATCAAGTGATTTAACAATTTACCTATCAAGTAATTTAACAACGCTCATCAGGAATCGCTTTTATTCACGGGCGATTCCTGATCGCTGAACTCGACACGCATCCCATCGAATTTGTACTTGTTTTCCTCGCCAATGAATCCTCCTCACTCAAGATGCGCCAAAGGCAAGATCGTGCTTTCCACCGCCTTACGCATAACAAAACTTGAATGCACGCCGCTAACGCCTTCGATGCGAGTCAGTTTGCCCAGTAAGAAATGCTGATAATGGTCCATATCCGGCACAATCACTTTGAGCAAATAATCAGCTTGCTGACCGGTAATAAGAAAGCATTCCAGCACTTCTTCAAAACCGCTCACAAGTTTCTCAAAATTTTCAAAACGATCAGGCGTATGGCGATCAAGACTGATATGGATAAGCGCCATCAATTTAAGCCCCAAACGATCAGGATCAAGTCGAGCGACATAGGAAGTAATAATACCCTCGTCCTCAAGACGTTTGACCCGTCGCAAACAGGGCGAAGGAGACAGCGAGGTTTTTTCGGCCAATTCCAAATTGGAAATACGCCCCTCTTTTTGCAGCACGTGTAAAATATGGCGATCGGTACGGTCAATAGTCATAAAATCCTTCTTAAATTACCACATAGCAATAAAATTGCTTATTAATTTAAAAAATTGGTTTATTTATTCGAATAGTAATTAATTACAGGCATTTTAGCAATTTATAATCCTACGATTGCGCTTACACTTTCCCTCGACACTCCTTATTAAGTCGAGGCCACACATTATGGACATCCGCACACATTTTAATCACCAGAAATACCTAGCCTTTTCGCCTCTTGCACTGCCTGATCGCATCTGGCCCAATCAGGTGATTCAACAAGCGCCACGCTGGTGCGCGGTGGATTTGCGCGATGGCAATCAGGCCTTGATTAATCCGATGTCGCCGCAGCAAAAAGGCGTACTGTTTGATTTGCTTGTAAGGCTGGGCTTTAAGGAAATTGAAGTCGGTTTTCCAGCGGCCTCACAAACTGACTTTGACTTTGTGCGCGCGCTGATCGAACAAAAACGTATTCCCGACGATGTGAGCCTGCAAGTGTTAACCCAGGCCCGGCTCCCTCTTATTTCACGTACCTTTGAAGCCCTGCAGGGTGCGCCACGCGCCATTGTGCATTTGTATAACTCGACATCCCCGGTACAACGGCAGCAGGTATTCAATTTAGACCCATCCGGTATTATTGATATCGCTATCAACGGTGCACGTTTGATCAGGGATCTGGCGCAACAACAAGCTAACACCGACTGGACCTTTCAATATTCGCCTGAAAGTTTTACCCAAACCGAACTTGAATTTTCACTGGCCATTTGTAATGCCGTGAGTGAAATCTGGCAGCCCACGGTCGAGAAACCCATCATTATTAATTTACCTGCCACCGTAGAAGCGTCCACACCCAATGTCTATGCCGATCAAGTGGAGTGGTTTTGTCGTCACATTCGGCAACGCCAGACAACCGTGATAAGCCTGCACACGCACAATGACCGTGGTTGCGCGGTGGCCGCTGCAGAGTTAGGCCTTATGGCTGGAGCCGATCGTGTGGAAGGCACTTTATTGGGCAACGGTGAACGCACCGGTAATATGGATATTGTCACGATGGCGATGAATCTTTACAGCCAGGGCATTGATCCGAAACTTGATTTCAGCGCCATGGCAGACATTATTGACGTCGTTACAGCCTGCACCCAGCTGCCGCTTCATCCACGCCATCCCTATGCCGGCGAACTGGTTTTTACGGCATTTTCCGGCAGTCATCAGGATGCCATTAAAAAATGCCTGAGCCATTATCGCGAAGGCGAGGCCTGGCGAGTGGCTTACTTACCAATAGATCCTAGGGATATTGGCCGCAGTTATCAGGAAGTGATTCGCATCAATAGCCAATCGGGCAAAGGCGGTGTTGCCTATATTCTAAAAGAACACTGTGGATTCGATTTACCCCGCTGGCTGCAAATGGAATTCAGCCAGATCGTCCAAACACACGCCGATCAACACGGCAGAGAAATCAGCCCGGAAGAGATCATCGTTTTATTCAGGACGCATTATCTGAATGACCAAACAGGTTTGCTTTATTATGAAATCAAACGCGCCAATGAACATGATTGCTTGAAACTGGATTTCACTTATCAAAATAAAACCCGGACTATTGAGAGTGAAGGGGCCGGCGTATTGGATGCTTTGGTGAAAGGTCTCAATAAAATTGTTTTGTCCCCGCTGGATATTTGCCATTATCACGAACATGCCCTGGAACACGGCGCCGGCACACAGGCCATCACTTATATACAGATACGTTACCAGGAACAGCTGTATTCCGGCGTTGCCATGTCCAAGGATGTGATCACGGCGTCGATCAATGCACTGTTGCACGCATTAAACCGTATTGAACTCCAGGAAAATCCAAGCGCGCAGAAAGCTGCGATTGCCCTGTCCTGACTTTTTTTTATGACGCTATAAAGCTATCATCGCCCCACTGTCGACAATGGCTTAACAAGGCATCATGAATAAAACGCATATCATTACCCAACTACGCGGCACCGCTCACTGGATTAACCAGAAGGGCTGGTGCCCCGCCACCGGCGGCAATTTCTCGGCTCGCTTGGATGAAAACAAGTTTCTCATTACCGCTTCGGGGCGTGACAAAGGTCAGCTTCAGGAAACTGACTTTCTTGTGGCCACCCATCAAGGACAGATTCTTGGCAGTGAACTCAAACCCTCGGCCGAACTTCCCGTGCATTGTTTTCTTTACGCGCATCTCAATGCGGGCGCCGTACTGCACACGCACTCGGTGAACGCCACGGTTTTTTCACGGCTGATTAAAAAAACCGTGTGGCCCATCAGCGGTTACGAAATGCAAAAAGCCATCAGCGGCTTTCACAGCCATAACGACACGTTGCAGCTGGCCAATTTTCCCAACAAGCAGAATATGGATGAACTGGTAAGCGCTATCAGCAACTATCAACAGCAGCACGCACTGCCTTTTGGTTTTCTGGTGCAGGGGCATGGCATTTATGCCTGGGGCGACGATCTCTTTGCTGCACGTCGCCATCTTGAAGGACTGGAATTTCTGATTGAGTGCGAACTCAAACAACTGCAATTTAAACCCTAACGATTTTTTAGAGCACAGACATGAGCATTCGGGCCATTATTACCGACATTGAAGGCACAACTACTGATATTCATTTTGTGCACAAGGTGCTTTTTCCCTATGCAACCCAGTCACTGCCCGCGTTTGTCACCGCACATCAACACGACCCCGACATTGTGCCGCTTATCAACGATGTAAGAAAAGAAATCAAAACACCGAACGCGTCCATAGACGAGGTAATCGCTGCCTTGCTACAGTGGATCAAGGAAGATAAAAAAATCACGTCACTGAAATCGTTGCAAGGGCATATCTGGAAAGCCGGTTATGAAAAAGGTGATTACACCGGCCACATCTATCCTGATGCCGCCTATTGGCTAACACAGTGGTATCAGGCCGGTCTCGAACTCTACGTTTACTCCTCCGGTTCAGTGCTCGCACAACAATTGTTGTATCGCCACAGCGATGCTGGCGATTTTAGTGTGCTGTTCAAAGGCTATTTTGACACCCATGTCGGGGGCAAAAAAGAGACACAAAGTTATCACAATATAAGTCAGGCCCTTAACATTCCCGGCGAGCAATTATTATTTTTGTCCGATATCAGCGAGGAACTCGATGCCGCACAGGCTGCGGGTTGGCAAACCGTACTTGTGGCCCGCAACAATGTGCCGCAAACTAAGCACCTAACTGTACAAAATTTTGCAGAAATTAATCCGTTTAGAGAACGCAAGATGACACAACTGACTGTTTACGCTGATAACAACCCAACAAGGCCTGTACTTCATAGTCAGGATGCCGCACTTATCACGGACGAACTCAAAAAGATCGGCGTTCAATTTCGCCGCTGGCAGGCCGCTAATACCATCGGCCAGGATTCAAGCAATGAGGCGATATTAAACGCCTATAAAGCGGAAATTGAGGCACTTATCAAAGAAGCCGGATACCAGTCATTTGATGTTATCAACGTCAATCCAGACAACCCCAACAAAAACGCACTGCGACAGAAATTTTTAGAGGAGCATATCCACGTTGATGATGAAGTCAGATTCTTTGTGCGCGGCAGCGGACAGTTTTATCTGCATGCCGACAACAAGGTTTATATCATTTTGTGTCAGCAAAACGATCTGATCAATGTACCTGCGCAGACCAAACACTGGTTTGACATGAGCGCAAATCCGCAGTTTACCTGCATCCGTTTATTTAACGATGCCAAGGGCTGGGAAGCACAACTGACCGGCGACAGCATTGCCGGAAAATTTCCCTTATTTGTCAATTAAGGTTAAGGCAGCAGTTACAACTCACGGCGTAAATCGGCGCCGTGAGAACAGTGGACAGCGCTTGATTTTATGCCTTAGCGTGTCATTTCCAGCACTGCTTTAACCATTTTATTAATGCCGGTCGCCACTTCACTGATACGTTCAGCCAGCATATACGCCGGTGTTGTTACTAGGCGATTGGCTTTATCCACCACAATCCCATCAACATCACACCCCTGGTGCCGTCCTCCCATGGACTCAATGGCACTGGCTGTGGCTGCATCATGACCGATGGTACATACAACACCCTTGCCAAACAAACGTTCAGACATCACCGGCGCGATACACGCCAAACCCACAGGACGCCCTGCATCATGCACGGCACGAATAAAAGCCCGCACGTCTTCATTAACGCTCATATCCGCACCTTTAACCGCAAAATCACAGAGATTTTTTGCCACCCCGAAACCTCCGGGCACTATCACCGCGTCATAGTCACGCGGATCCGCTTTGGCAATATCCATTACTTTTCCGCGAGCAATCCGTGCCGACTCAACCAACACGTTACGCTGTTCATCCATTTCCTGCCCTGTAAGATGATTAATCACATGCATTTGTTTTATATCCGGTGCCAGACATTGATATTCCACACCGGCCTGATCCAGAGCAAGCAAGGTCAGGGTACTTTCATGAATTTCACCGCCATCAAACACACCACAACCTGCTAACACTACAGCTACTTTTGTCATTTTCACTCGCCTCTATGTTCGTCGCTCGTCAAAAGTTCATCATCCCTGAATTGTTCCATTCCAGGATGATTCCGCCCCTGCTTATTACAACGTCAATCTGCATTGAAATCCAGTATTGGACTTTATTCCCTTTTAAACAAAAGAATTTACAAGAATGTTAAATACACGGTTATTCGCTAAATTGGCTTCAGGTATACTGCGTCGCATCAACCAGTGACAGATCATCATGAGCCAAGAAAATTTAACTGTACGTATCACCATTAACAAGGACGTGCCAGAGCCACCGGTTTGCGTGGCACCCAGCCCATCCAGATGGCACAAAAAACGTGTTTTTTGGCTGATTCCAGCGCTGTTATTGCTTGCTTATGGTGTGACAGCACCGTTTATTCATAAAACACGTCCGGCAGAAATTCCCTTACCCCAAACGCTTAATGAAATAGCGCCCTTACCGGAAACACCGTTAAATCCGTTGATGATCGAACCAGACTCACCGCAAAAGAGCCCACCGCTACCCGCCATGACCATTGCCGCTCAACCGGCCCCTTCGAAGCAAGCACACGCGACGCATCGGCAGAACATCCCATCCACGACAGTCACAAACACGCCCTCACCACGCATCAAACGAATGGTGATCAGTCGTCATATTCGTCATCATGAACCCAAACAGGTGCTGAGTACCACAATTTCACTGGATGATCTTCCAGATAAAAGTCTTTATCTTTTTACCGAATTCAGTGGCACACCGGGCCAAACGATTCATCACCGCTGGCGTTACAAAAACAAAATAGTTATGGACATTCCGCTCACACTTGGCGCAAAACGATGGCGTTGTTTTACGCGTAAATATTTCGATGCAAAACATCTGGGTGAGTGGCGCGTAGAAATTACTGATGATCATGGTAAACTGCTAAACCAGCAAAGCATTATGATAAAACGCTGAGGCCACAATAGTTTTTAAACAACGTATTGGTGTGAACACAGACACTATAACCAACAGCCAGGACACCCAGACCGTGCCAATTATCGATTTTATTTTGCATATTGATCAGCATTTAATATTCATGACGCAGAACTACGGTGCATGGGTTTACGGCATATTATTTCTCATTATTTTTTGTGAAACAGGCTTGGTAGTCACCCCTTTTTTACCCGGCGACTCTCTGCTCTTTGCTACCGGCGCTATTGCAGCAACGGGTGCGTTGGATCCCGTGCTTGTGGGCGGACTGATTATTGTCGCGGCATTTATGGGTGACAATGTTAATTATTGGTTTGGCAGAACAACCGGCCCCAAGGTATTCTCCTCCCACACATCACGAATATTTAATCGCAAGCACTTGGAAAAAACCGAAGAGTTTTATGCAAAACACGGACACAAGGCCGTAATCATTGCCCGTTTCTTACCCATATTCCGCACCTTTATTCCCTTTGTGGCTGGCATAGGCCGCATGCCTTATTCGCGGTTTTTGGGGTTTAGCCTGGCGGCTTCGCTCATGTGGGTACTGCTGTTTGTTGGTGCCGGTTATTTCTTTGGTAATATTCCAGTCGTCAAAAAGAATTTCACCCTGCTTATTATGGCGATTATTATTGTGTCCTTGTTACCTGCTATTTTTGGCTTTATTAAACACAAATATGCAAAATCAGAATCCGTATAAAAATTTCAGCAACGTATCATTTATTACTTCGTATCAGATTAATAACGCCAAATAAACAGGCTGATTGATCTGCCTGTTTTCCCAAGCAGTCAGGTCAATCATCAACAGAACCTCCTCCCAACTCAATACTTTCTCCAAAATCCAGAACTCTAAAATCCGTCGGATTATTATTTGAATTACGCTGTTTTAATAGCGCAGCAAGTCTGTCAACCGCTTCGTATTGGCCATCCAAACCCAAACGAAATGTACCGTAATGAATGGCAATACTGACTTTAGACTGCAAGATATCATGTGCCTCAAGCGCCTGATCAGGCGAGAGATGGGATCTTTGCATAATCGCCTGCGGTCTAAATGCACCAATGGGCAATAAAGCCACACGCACAGAACCATATCGCTCCTGTAGCATTTTAAAATGCGGCCCCATGGCAGTGTCCCCGGCAAAATAATATTTACCGTGTGCCGTATTAAACAAAAAGCCCAGCCATAAACGTTTATCTTTGTCGACAACACCTCGTCGTGACCAGTGCTGAGCCGGCACACCAATAACATCAACACCCTGGCCCAAATGGAAACTGCTCCACCAATCCAGTTCTTTTACTTGCGTGATGCCCTGCTCCTCCAGCAACGAGGCATTACCAAGGCCCACAAAGATTTTAGGATGGAAACGATCTGACAAGCGTTTAAGCGTTGCCAAATCCATATGGTCATAGTGACTGTGACTGACGACTACCACATCAATAGGAGGCAAATTATCAAAAGCCACGCCCGGCGGTCGATAACGCGAAGGGGAAAGCAAAGGATATGGACCCGAATAGTCGGACCATATGGGGTCGGTAAGTATATTAAGGCCGGACGTTTGTATGAGTGCTGTGGAATGGTTAATAAAAGTAACCTTAAAGGAATCGCCATAAACACGCGTTTCTGGAATCGCATAAACCGTGTTCTTTACCTCATCCCAAGGCCCCAATCCTTGCCAATCTGTCGCCAACTCACCCAAAGTAGATAAATAGGTCTCTGCGCCCTCTTTATACAGGTTATGAAAATGCGAACCGTCAAAATGATCGCTAGGCTCACCCTTATAAACAGAGTCGCCCCACAAGTTTAACGTAAAATAAAAACTTGTTGCCAAGAAGAATATACTGACAAGCAGGTATCTGGTTTTCATTTTGCACCTCACCCCGGCAGTTGATTCTTGAGCTAAAAAACCGCGACCAGATTCAACAAAACGCTGATTAAGCCATCCACAGCCAGAATATGTCAACCACAGCAGCGCATCGTCATACGCACTTAAACACGCAAACGGCACATAAAATCACAAAAGAATTAATTCGGATTCAGATCGAAGGGATTAGACGGGATCAGGTAGACAGGCGTAAAAGAGTAGAGACTTAGATAGCTTAGATCGACAGTTCAGTTCAGTTCAGTGCATCACAAACACAACACCCTCACATGGTGCCAACTCTTGCTCGAATCAACACCATGAGGAATTTTGAGCACTCAAATTACCAAATAAACTCAGGACAATTTTTCTTTGATACGTGCAGAACGACCGCTACGATCTCGCAAGTAATAGAGTTTGGCACCGCGTACATCACCGCGCCGTTTGACTATCACACTTTCAATAAGCGGGCTATGAAGTTGAAAAACACGCTCAACACCCACACCATGAGAAATCTTGCGCACGGTAAATGCAGAGTCCAGCCCTCTATTGCGTCGTGCAATTACAACACCCTCAAAGGCTTGCAAACGATCACGCGAACCTTCGCTCACTTTAACCTGAACGACAACCGTATCACCTGGGGAAAAATCAGGGATATTGGTTTTAATTTGAGCGGCCTCAAGCAGCTGTATG
>DAIRVL010000053.1:0-15113 GCA_036802845.1 Pseudomonadales bacterium
GGCATCAGCATAACGGTAGGGGCCTTCTGCAGTGATGGCGCGCGCTGTGGCTGGGTGACTTTTTGCAGCGCTGATGGCGATTTCATAAAGCCGCTGATCGCTAAAGTTAACCAGGTAGAGAAACTTGTCCGTGTAAAGACAGGCCGCGCCCCCGTATTCATGCACTTTACTGCGAACATTCAAGGGCGCGGGGCTTAACTCAAACACCGTATTTTCAGCATCGGGCAAGGTGAATACCGACACACGGCCATTTTCTTCAGCGAGAGCTTTGAGCCACAAAAGCTGGTCGTTACAGCGAATCAACTCTTGAATACTGTTTTGTTGCTGCGCAACCCGAGCCGCAGACAGAGGAGAATTCCAGCATCCGAAACGGTTGTGACTGGGTTTGGAGCGCATGGGTTTGGAACTGGATTTTGATTTTGACATCTATTATGCTCAGGAGGTTGAATACGCTCTTGTTTACAAAACGGGTTGTTTACGTTCTACCGGGGCTTTTCAATGTGATAGCGTTTGCACTGTGCCCGTTAATTATAATTATTCAAGGAGTTATCCTGATGTGGACCAAACCTGCCTATAAAGAAATTCGTTTAGGATTTGAAGTTACCATGTATTGCTACACCCGATAAGTCATAAGTGTTATCAGCCCCCGCATGCGGGGGCTTTTTATTTTACAGGCGCGTGTTGTCTTGTCTGCTTGTGGGCGTTCTGCTCATGGGTTCGTTGAAATTGAGTCGTTTATAGAATTTTGCGTTGCCATTACGCAAAACGTTTGTCAGGTTTTACGCTTGCTCCCGATGCACCTGGCTACGCGCTTGGCGTTTATCGGATCAGTGACCTAAGGAATCGCTATGAAAGTTCTCGTTTTGGGTGCCAGTGCCGGTGGTGGATTTCCTCAATGGAACTGCAACTGTAAAAATTGTGCGGGTGTCAGAGCGGGTACGCTTAAGGCTAAACCGCGTACCCAGTCATCGATTGCCCTGTCTGCCGATGGTGAGCAATGGTTATTGTGTAATGCCTCGCCTGATATTTTGACCCAGCTGGCCCGCACTCCGGCGCTTCATCCCCGTGCCTTGCGTGAATCTCCCATCAAAGCCGTTTTGTTGGTAGACAGCCAGATTGATCATGTCACCGGCTTGTTGATGTTGCGTGAAGGCTGCCCGCATCATGTCTATTGCAGCGAGATGGTGCATCAGGATTTAAACGGTTCTTTTCCTTTGTTTGCGCTGTTAAAAAGCTGGAATGGAGGGCTGATTCATCATTCTTTATCGTTAAATACCGATACGTTTAACATGCCTCAAATTCCAGGATTGAGTTTTCGTGTGTACCCGGTTGAAGGTAAGGCACCACCGTATTCTTCGCACCGTAATGATCCGCATCCCGGTGATAACATTGCGCTGGTGGTGATTGATCAGGCCAGCGGCAACAAACTGGTGTATGCCCCGGGTATTTATACGCTGTCTGCCGCATTGCGGGCAGAAATGAGCGAGGCACAGTGCATTCTCATTGATGGCACCTTTTGGCATGAAGATGAAATGGTACGCAATGGCGTGGGTACTAAACTCGCCCACGAAATGGGCCATTTGCCGCAATCAGGACCGCAAGGCATGATTGAACAACTTAAAAAATTTCCACAGGCGCGCAAAATTTTAATTCATATCAATAACACCAACCCCATTTTGGATGAAGATTCCGTTGAACGAAAAATACTCGATCAACAGGGTATTGAAGTGGCGTATGACGGGATGGAGATAGTGCTGTGAGTGAGATAACAAGCGTACAAGCGGCGTGGGGTCGCGACGAGTTTGAACAAAAACTGCGTGCCAAGGGGGCGATGTACCATATCCATCATCCCTTTCATATCGATATGAACAGCGGTCGCTGCACCCAGAAACAAATACAGGGTTGGGTCGCTAACCGTTTTTATTACCAGATCATGATTCCCATGAAAGATGCGAATATTTTGGCGAACTGCCCTGATCGTGAGGTGCGGCGTCATTGGGTGCAGCGCATTCTCGACCACGATGGTTATGGCGGTGCCGAGGGCGGCATTGAAGCCTGGATTCGTCTGGGCGAGGCGGTGGGCCTGACTCGGGCGGAAATTATTTCGCAGAAACACGTTTTGCCGGGCGTGCGTTTTGCCGTCGACGCCTATGTGAATTTCGCCCGCAAGGCGAGCTGGCAGGAAGCGGCCTGCTCTTCGCTGACTGAACTCTTTGCCCCGACCATTCATCAAAAGCGGCTCGATGCCTGGCCTGAACACTATCCCTGGATTGATGTCGGTGGTTACGATTATTTTCGTAATCGTCTTAGCGAAGCGCGCCGTGACGTCGAGCACGGCCTGGCTATTACGCTGGACTATTTTACTACCCGCGCCTTACAGGAACGGGCCTTGCAAATTTTACAATTCAAATTAGACATTCTATGGACGCTGCTCGACGCCATGACGCTGGCCTATGTGTATGAACGGCCGCCCTATTTTAATATTAAAGAGGGTGCCGTATGACCCACACTCTGACACTGAACACCCTCGTTAAACTCAAAGCCCTTTACCGCATGCAATGGGAACCCGCGCAAGCGGCTCATGTTTTGCTGTATCCTGAAGGCATGATTACGCTCAATGACAGCGCCAGCGAGATTTTGCAGCTCTGCCGTGGTGAGCTCACAATAGCGGCGATCATCGCTGCCTTGGAACAAAAGTTTCCGGAGGCAGGCAGTTTGTCGGCGGATATTTACGAATTTCTGGACGTGGCACGTACAAATGGCTGGATCGAACTCAACTAACATCAGTTCACCCCGATGGCTGCTGGCGGAATTAACCTATCGCTGCCCACTGCAATGCGGTTTTTGTTCCAATCCGCTGGATTTCAGCCGTTACAAACAGGAATTAAGTACCGACGAGTGGTTAGCTGTTTTTCAGCAAGCGCGTGACATTGGTGCCGTGCAGCTGGGTCTGTCGGGCGGCGAACCGCTGGTGCGCCAGGACCTTGAGTTCTTGATTAAAGAAGCCCGGCAAATGGGTTATTACACCAATTTGATTACCTCAACGGTGGGCATGAACGAAGCCCGACTGGAAAAATTGCAAGAGGCTGGACTGGATCATATTCAGGTCAGCTTTCAGGCGCCCGAAGAAGTTCTTAACGACAAAATAGCCGGCACAGAAAGTTTTTTGCATAAAAAACGTATGACACTGGCCATCAAAGCCGCTGGACTGCCGGTGGTGCTTAATATTGTTATTCATAAGGGCAATATTGATTTGGTGCGCGAGATTCTCGACCTGTGTCTGGAATTGGGTGTTGATTATGTCGAGCTGGCGTCAGCACAATATTACGGTTATGCCCTCAAAAACAGGGATCAATTGCTGCCCAGCCTGCAACAGGTGCGACAGGCTGAAACCATTGCGAAAGCGTATCAGGAAAAATATCAGGATCGAATGAAGATTTTTTATGTGATTCCTGATTATTACGAAAACCGGCCCAAACCGTGCATGAATGGCTGGGGACACTTGTTTCTTGTTGTTGATCCAGAAGGCATGGCGTTGCCCTGTCACAGCGCAAAAGTTATTCCTGGTATTCATTTTCCTAACGTCAAAGAACAGTCGGTGAGCTCAATCTGGTACGATTCAACGGCGTTTAATTATTTTCGTGGTGACGCGTGGATGAAAGAACCCTGCCGTAGCTGTGATGAAAAAAGTAAAGATTTTGGCGGCTGTCGTTGTCAGGCTTATCTGCTCACCGGTGATGCCAGTGCGGCTGATCCAAGTTGTGATAAAGCCCCAGGACATACGATAGTTGAGCAGGCAAGAGTCTCTGCGGCTCATGCAAGCACAACACCCATTTTTTTACGTAATCGCTTTAATTCTGAAAAGCTAACACCGTGTTCACCAGTAAACGAAAAAAGTTAATTCCAAACCGATCTTTTAAATAGGTTGTCCGAAACATAAAAGAGTAAAACCATGAAAACGATAATGCTAACGTTTGTTGTGATGTGTCTGGTGATAGTGGCCATGGCTGTGGGTGTGATGTTTAAACGCAAACCCATAACGGGTACCTGTGGCGGCCTCAATGCGGTGGGTTTAAAAGGCGAGTGTGAGATTTGTGGTGGTGATATGCAGAAATGCGAAGAAAACAGCGCGTCGGCTAAACCTTCTTCGTTGTCGTCGTTGGCTTATGACGCCAGCAAAAAACGTATTGATTGACGCAGTGGTTTAGAGGCGCGTAGTTTTTTCTAACGCTCTTTCTAACTCTCCCGGTAACACAAAAAATAAAGGCAGTTTGTGGTGGATTCGAAGTATGACGTTATAGTGATAGGCGCCGGGCCGGCGGGTGAAGCGGCTGCAATGAAAGCGTCAAAAGGCGGTCTGCATGTAGCGGTGATTGAAAATCGCAAACAGGTCGGTGGTTCCTGCACCCATTTAGGCACTATTCCTTCCAAGGCGCTGCGGCATTCGGTACGCCATACCATTCGTTATAACTCGGACACCATGTTTCGTGACGTGGGTGAACCGCGCTGGTTTTCTTTTCCAAAACTGCTGCAACGTACTGAAAAAATTGTCGAGAGCCAGGTTAAATTACGCACGACCTTGTATGCAAGAAATCGTATCGACGTCATTTTTGGTCAAGCCCGATTTTTAGGGCAGGGCATTATTGAAGTCACCACGCCCATGGGCTCACGCGAAGTCATTGAATACGACAACGCCGTGATAGCGACCGGTTCGCGTCCCTATCGACCTGCCGATGTCGATTTTAATCATCCGCGTGTGTATGACAGTGACACTGTTTTATCAATGCAGCATACGCCACGCAGAATCGTGATTTATGGTGGCGGGGTGATTGGCTGCGAGTACGCGTCCATTTTTGCCGGTTTGGGTGTAAAGGTTGACCTGGTTGATTCCAAGTCGCGCCTGCTGTCTTTTCTTGATAGCGA
The DNA here is from genome assembly GCA_036802845.1 of Pseudomonadales bacterium. Classification (GTDB taxonomy): domain Bacteria; phylum Pseudomonadota; class Gammaproteobacteria; order Pseudomonadales; family UBA3067; genus DAIRVL01. The sequence continues at coordinate 4,924 of DAIRVL010000053.1, forward strand.
AATATCCGATGCGCTGAGTTATCACCTGCGTGATCAGGGTGTGGTGATTCATCATCATGAAGAATACAAGTTGGTAGAAACAAGTGAGCGTGGTGTGTTGCTGCATCTTGTTTCTGGCAAACGCATCAAAGCCGATGCTATGTTATGGTGCAATGGCCGATCAGGCAATACGGCTAAACTTGGGCTGGAAAATATCGACTTACAGGCCAATCACCGTGAACAACTGACTGTGAATGAGCGTTATCAAACATCAAATCCGGCCATTTTTGCCGCAGGGGATGTGATCGGCTGGCCCAGTCTGGCCAGCGCAGCCTATGATCAGGGGCGAGCCGCTGCAACGGCACTGATCGGTGCCGTTGAAAATTATTTTGTTACCGATGTACCCACGGGTATTTATACCATTCCCGAGATCAGTTCTATTGGCAAAACCGGTCAGGAATTAACGCAAGAAAATATTCCCTATGAAGTGGGCACTGCATCCTTTGCCAATTTGGCGCGAGCGCAGATTGCACGCGAGACCGTGGGCATGCTGAAAATTTATTTTCACCGCGAAACGCTGGCGGTGTTGGGCGTGCATTGTTTTGGTTATCAGGCCGCTGAAATCATTCACATTGGTCAGGCAATCATGCGTCAGCCACCGGGTGCTAATACCATCGAGTATTTTGTCAGCACAACCTTTAATTACCCGACCATGGCTGAAGCCTACCGCGTTGCTGCCCTGAATGGACTGAATCGACTGTAGGCGTTTTTTGTGTGCTTAGTGCGTAACACTGACACGATAGTAGTCTTCAAATACATCAATAAATTTTTCCAGATCGGCGGCGGGTAATTCGTTAATACCGGCAGCCCCTTTGCGGCCACCACCGGTTTCGAATTGTCTGCAAATTTCATCGGCGCCTTTTTTGTTGTTTAGTGGTGCGCGAACGCTGACCAAATAATGTTTGTCTGGCAGTTCGGTGACAATGGCGTGCGCCCGTGTCGGATAATCATTGGCCAGTTTATTGCCAAAAACACCACTGACGCGTTTGGCCCAGTTTTGATCCGGCAGAATAAACACCGCACTGCTGTTCAGCGTGCGATAAGGCTGTACGGCTTCTGCAGCGGCCAGATCATCGTAATAACCGTTTTCAAGTTTTTTATAAACGGCCTGATTTTCACGAATAAAATCCAGTGGATTGGCAAAGGGTAACAGGCGTTTAAAAAGATCGGCCGGATGAAAATAGAGTAATTCTTCGCTGGAGCCGTAACCGTTGTAGTTGATATAGGTGCCCAATTGTTTGAGTTGTTCAATTTCATTGGGCATTAAATTTTGTTTTGCGGCCAGCGTCAGGGCGCTTGTTTCCATGTTGTCGCCAAAGGCACCGGTAATGGCCCATAACACGAAACGCCCTTGCAGGCTTTCATTGACGATAAGGCTGGTGCAAGTGTTGGCGTCGGTATTGATATACGTATGCAAATGCGGATGCACGGGCACTTCACCGGGGTGATGATGATCGTAATAGCGAACGATGGCACCTGCTTGCAGGCACGCGTCCACTGCGACCCGGTTTTTTTCCAGTGCGATATCGAGCACGGTGATGTCATCACCCGCGCCGGCTGAAACCTGGGTTAATAATTTGATATCTCTTTTAACGCCAGTAATCAGCGTGGCCTGTTTTGGCTGCGCCAAACGCAGTTGCAAAAGTGCGCAGATGCCGTCGGCATCGCCGTTAAATACATCGTAGTTAGCCATGGTTCATCCTTTGTCGTTAAACCTTTGTTGTCTCTTTTGAAAGTGTCATCGTGGTGATGATCCACCGATCCAATACGGCATAATGCCCCTTAAAAACCCGACAATTATAGAGTCTCTGGGGCGCTGGGGTCAGCAGGCGCAGCATAAAATCGCCCCGAAGCGTGTTGTTTGCCTCCGCGTGCGGGGGTGAGAGGGTGACTTCGGCATCTAAAAAATCGAGATACAAACGGCACAGGGGAAAGTAGCATTTGTAAAATGTTTCCTTGGCGCTGAACATTACCTTGTTCCAAAACGGCCCTGGAAATAAGGCAGGATCGAGTTGCATTAATTCCTGGGGATGGCAGATCAAAGACACCACATCGTCAGGCAAAGGTGCCAAGGGTTCTACATCCAGCCCCAGTGCCAGTAATAAAGGATTCTGGCTGACGGCCGCACAACAAAAATCGTCACAATGGCTGATGCTGCCAAGAATATTGTCCGGCCAGATGGGTACGCGCTGGGTATCGTTCAGCAAATCAAAGTTTGGATAATTGAAGCGCTTTAATGCCTGCCGTGCACAATGGCGCCCCGCCCGGAATTCCCGCTGACGTTTTGTTACGGCGTGCGCAACACAGGCTTCTTCGGCGGGCGTGACGGGTTTTTCCCACATTGACGGTGAGGCGACCACACTGATAACCGTGTCAGGGAAAAGTCCTTGGGGCAATCGGGAAACATCTTGCATGGTTTGGCTTAGTGTTGGGCACGCGCCAGAAGGATACGCTCCCAATCCAATGAGGTTTTGACGATTTTATGAATATCATCAAACTGCGGCTGCCATTGCAGCACCTCTTTAATGGCTTTGGCGTTTGCGATCAAACTGGGCGGATCACCGGCGCGACGTGGCTGTTCGATTGTTTTGATCGGGTGTCCCAATGCCTGTTCGATGGCATCGACCACTTCTTTAACACTGTAACCATGGCCGTAACCGCAATTAAAGGTGCGCGACTGACCGCCCTGACGTAAATAATCGAGAGCTTTGAGATGGGCGCTGGCAAGGTCTTCAACGTGAATAAAATCACGCACGCCGGTGCCATCAGGTGTGTCATAGTCGGTGCCGAAAATATGCAAGGCATCGCGCTTGCCCACAGCCACTTCACTGGCGACTTTGATCAACAAGGTGGCATTGGGCGTGTTCTGCCCAATGCGGCATTCGGAATCACAGCCGGCCACATTAAAATAACGCAAAATTACATGGGTAAGATCGGTGGCAATCGATAAATCACGCAGCATGCCTTCGGACATTAACTTTGAACTGCCGTAGGGATTAATCGGTTGTGTGGGAGTGGTTTCACTGGCAATGCCCGATTCCAGTACCCCATAGACCGCAGCCGTTGAAGAAAAAATAAAATGTTTCACCCCGTGACGCTGACAGCACTCAAGTAAATTACGAGTGTTTGCCGTATTGTTGCTATAGTATTTCAGTGGATTAGACACCGATTCAGGGACGATGGTATGTGCAGCAAAATGCATCACCGCTTCAATCTCATGCGTTTGCATGATGTTATCGACCAGCGCCATGTCACCCACGTTGCCTTCTATGAGTTTGCCATAGAGCACCGCGTCTTTTTTTCCGGTGGAAAGATTGTCGAGCACAACGATAGACTCGCCGCGACTACCTAATTGCTTGACGACGTGGCTGCCAATGTATCCGGCGCCGCCGGTGACCAAAACTGTTTTTTTGCGCATTTTCCACCCAGTGTTTGATTCAAAAGTTCGGTATTTTCGTGTTTAAGCCTAGCATTTTTTATCGTATCCAATTTAGTGCTATCAAGACAATAACTTATACCACTGTTGGTAGTTGTTTTGGATGAAGTCGTCAAAATCGCCGATGCTTCGTTGAGATGCAACGAGGCCTTGTGTACACTTTGGCGGCATTAATAAACCCACGATTCAGCACGCTTTTTTAGCGGGAATGTATGTAATGAACACAGAACAGACGTCGCGAGTCGATTTATCAACATCGCCTTCAGACAGCCCGCTTGTGGGTGAGCAGAATGAACGACCACTGCGTTTCCCTTTTCAATTTGCCAAACGACATGGTGTGTTGGTCGATTACAGTGAGGGGCAAACCAAAATTATTCATGCGCCCGGTCTTAAAATTAACGTGATTGCCGAACTGAATCGTTTATTGCCTTTGTCTACGCCCTATATTGCGGTAGAAAAAAATGAATTTGAACATCGCCTGGCGCTGGCTTATCAGCACGATACCAGTGATTCCATGCTGATGGTTGAAGGGCTGGGTGATGAAATTGATCTGGCTTCATTGGCTGACATGGTACCTGAAACCGAAGATTTAATGGCACAAGAAGACGACGCCCCCATCATTCGTTTAATTAATGCCTTATTGACTGAAGCGATTCGTGAAAATGCCTCAGACATTCATATTGAAACCTTTGAACGCCGTTTAGTGGTGCGCATGCGCGTTGATGGCATTTTGCGGGAAGTTGTTCAGCCCAAAAGAGAACTGGCTCCTTTGTTGGTGTCGCGTATCAAAGTCATGGCCAGGCTCGATATAGCCGAAAAACGGGTGCCGCAGGATGGCCGTATTGCCTTAAGGGTCGCAGGTCGCGAAGTCGATGTGCGTGTATCGACCATGCCATCAAGCCACGGTGAGCGTGTGGTGTTGCGTTTGCTCGACAAACAGGCCGGTCGTTTGAATCTGGTGCACTTGGGCATGGTTGAGCGTGATTATGCGCTGATGAAAAAACTGGTGCATGAACCGCACGGCATCATTCTGGTGACCGGGCCTACTGGCTCAGGTAAAACAACAACACTTTATGCGGCATTAACCGAGCTTAACGACCACAGCCGGAATATTCTCACGGTTGAAGACCCTGTCGAATATCAACTTGAAGGTATTGGGCAAACACAAGTTAACACCAAGATTGACATGAGCTTTGCGCGCGGCCTGCGGGCTATTTTGCGCCAGGACCCTGATGTGGTGATGATTGGCGAAATTCGAGACCTCGAAACAGCTGAAATCGCGGTGCAGGCGAGTTTGACGGGGCACCTGGTCTTGTCTACCTTGCATACGAATACGGCGGTGGGTTCGGTGCTGCGTTTGCATGATATGGGTATTGAACCTTTCCTGCTGTCGTCGAGCCTGATTGGTTTGCTGGCACAGCGTCTGGTGCGCGTGCTCTGTGATGAATGTAAACAAGTCCACACGGCCGATGACAAAGAGTGTGAACTATTTGGCTGGTCTAAAGCCACGCCGCCACAAATTTACCGTCCGCAAGGCTGTAAAAAATGTAATCATTTGGGGTATCGCGGCCGTACCGGTATTTATGAACTGGTGGCTGTCGACGATGTGATGCGCACCCTGATTCATAACGGGGCCGCTGAGAATGAGCTGGAGCATTACGCACGTGGTCGTGGGCCGAGTATTCGCCATGATGGCATGCGCCAGATTCTCGCTGGCCGCACGTCCGTTGAAGAAGTTTTACGGGTTACAACGGAGGCTTAAACTACGTGCCAGCATTTGAATATGTCGCACTCAACGAAAAAGGGCAGCAGAAGAAAGGCGTCCTCGAAGGAGACAGCGCCCGTCAGATACGCCAGCAGCTGCGAGATAAAAACTGGATCCCTCTAAGCATTGAGGTTGCGTCCGAACAACAAAGCGGCCGTTCAGTCAGCAAACTTTTTATCACAACGGCCATCAGTGCCGCTGATCTGGCCTTGATTACCCGTCAGCTGGCGACCTTGATTCAGGCCGGGCTGGCCATTGATGAAGCCCTGCGTGCAGTATCCAAACAAAGCGAAAAACGGCGTATCAAAAGCATGATGCTGGCCATTCGCGCCAAGGTGCTTGAAGGCCATTCGCTGGCCAATGCGCTGGCCGAATACCCGCGATCTTTTCCGGATATTTATCGTTCTACCGTTGCGGCCGGCGAAAAATCAGGCCACCTTGATTTGGTATTGAATCAACTGGCGGACTACACTGAACGTCGTCATGAAACCCAGCAAAAAATTAAAATGGCCATGTTGTATCCGATCATTTTACTGTTTGTTGCACTGTTAATTATCGTGGGCATGCTGGTTTATGTTGTGCCGAAAATGGTGTCTATTTTTGAGCGTCGCGATCAAGCGTTGCCATTCTTGACGCAATTACTGATAGACAGCAGCGAGTTTCTTCAATCCTATGGTTTGGGCTTGGGTGTTTTGCTGGCCTTGCTGGTTGTCATTTACCAACAAGCGATGAAAAACGAAATCATGCGCACACGTGCTCATCGTTTTTACTTACGTGTGCCCTTAGTGGCACGCATTATCAAGGGCTCGGACACCACGCGTTTGACCAGCACCTTGAGCATTTTGTTTCGCAGCGGCGTGCCGCTGGTCGAGGCTTTGTTTATCGCCGGTGCGGTGACCTCGAATTTGTGTATTCGTGCAGCGGTATTGGCTGCCGCCGAAAAAGTCCGCGAGGGTGCCAGTTTAAACCGCGCACTGGATGTGTCGGGTTATTTTCCGCCGATGCTGATCCAGATGGTGGCCAGTGGTGAGGCCAGTGGTGAGCTGGATGATATGCTTGAACGTGCAGCCAAAAACCAGCAACGTGAGCTTGAAAACCTGTTGAGTACCCTGGTTGGCTTATTTGAGCCGTTAATTTTATTAGTGATGGGCGGAGTGGTGTTAATGATGGTGTTAGCCATTATGCTGCCGATTATGAGTCTGAATAATTTAGTGAAATAGGGAAGCGTGAATGCAAAATACTAAAAAAATGTTTAAATCGGCTGGAAAAACAACTCGATCTCAGGGTTTTACCATGATAGAGCTTATGGTGGTCATTGTGATTCTGGGTATTCTGGCCGCCGCGATTGTGCCGCAGCTGATAGGACGAGACGATATTGCCAAAGTGGCTGTCGCCAAAAGTGATATTCGCAATATAAGCAATGCACTGAGCATGTACAAACTCGATAACGGTAATTTCCCGACAACCGAAGAAGGTCTGGATGCACTGGTGGTGCCCACTGAAAGCGCCCGTAACTGGGCGCCGGGTGGTTATTTGCCAAAACTGCCTATTGATCCCTGGGGCAATCAATATCTTTATCTCAGCCCCGGTATTGCGGGTCCTTATGACGTGTATTCCTTTGGTGCCGATGGCGCCGAAGGCGGTGAAGAATTTAATGCCGATATAAGTCTGGGTGATCTTTAATGACTGACCGCCTGCGGCGGAAAAAACAACAGGCGTTTACCCTGTTTGAACTGCTGCTGGTGATGACCATAGTTGCCATTATGGTGTCGGCCGTGGTGCTGACATTTAACCCGGATAATAGCCACCGTGAACTGGAACAGGAGGCCAAAAGACTCACCGAGGTCTTGCGCCAATTGGCCGATGAAGCGGTTTTTCAAGGGCAGGAGCTGGGTGTGGTGTTTCAGGAAAATCACTATCAGTTTGCTGTCTGGAATCGCAAAGACGAGCGCTGGTTACCCATGGATACAGACCCTGTTTTTCGCCCATACACCTTACCGGAACCCGTGCTGCTGGTTTTAACGGCCGAAGATATTCCGTATTCACTCGCCAAACAGGATGACGCTGCGTTGGAAGAAACAGAAAATCTTGTAACTAATTCAGTCACAGAGCAGGGCATTAACGATAAAACCGACGATACACCACAGAGTGTACCCAGTGCCTGGTTTCTTTCCAGTGGTGAAATAACACCTTTTGCTCTGGAATTGTTTACCGAAAACGATCCTGGTCGCCGCTACAAAATCACCGCCTCGGCGATGGGTGATATTGTGCTGGAAATGCCCGATGCGCCCCATGGTTAAAATCAAACTCACTCAGGGATTTACCCTGCTGGAGGTCTTGATCGCGGTCGCGGTGCTGGCCATTATTTCGGTGGGTTTGTATAACGTTGGCGCAGTGAATACTTTGTCTCATCAGCGTATTCAGGATAAAACCCTGGCGCACTGGGTGGCGCTGAATAAAGTGGTCGAGTTTGAATATTTTGAAGCCTTTCCATCGCCTGGTATACAAAACTACAGTGCCGACATGGCGGGGAAAACCTGGCAGATTCAGGCCACAGTGATTGCTACCGACCATAACGATGTGCGCCAGATACAAATTGCCGTAGGTGAAAAACCGCAAACATCGCGGGAAAAATTTGCCCCGGCGGCCAATTTGCTGACCTTGATCAAGAGGCGGCAGTAATGAAATCTGTTGTTCAAACACGTGGATTCACCCTGATTGAGCTGGTGATTGCGATTGGTCTTTTTGCCTTGATAGGTTTGAGTGCCACCTTGATACTTAACGGCATTTTAACGGCCAATGACAGCGGCATCAGACATGGCGAACAAATGGCCGGCGCACAACGTGCATTTTTGTTTATGCGACGTGATTTTGAGCAAATCATTAAACGTCCTGTGTATGACGAATACGGCAGCTTGCAGCAGGCCGTGGTCGGACAGGATTTTGTGGTGGAATTTACGCGCACCGGTTGGAGTAATCCACTGGCAAAATACCATAAACGCAGCGAAGAACAGCGGGTACGTTATTCGCTGGAAGAGGGCGTCTTGATACGTGAGCATTGGCTTGCGCTGGATAGGGCACCGAACATGACAGCCCAACGCACAGTTTTAATGCAGAATATCAAACGGCTGGTCGTGCGATATTACGATGCCAACACGCAGGAATGGTTATCGAACTGGCCGCCTCAGGATGAGGCACGTCGTAATGACCCACCCCGGGTGATTGAAATACTGATAGACAGTGACACCTTGGGTGAAATTCGTCGGCTCTATGGTATCGCTGAAGGCCCCCCTGATGCCGGATAAAAAAAACCGTATTTTCCATGCAGGACACAGGCAACAACAAAAAGGCGTTGCGCTGGTGCTTGTGCTGCTTATTTTTGCGTTGGCCTCCATCATTGCCATTCAGATGTCCTCACGTTTGCAGCTTGATATGCAACGCACCGAAAGCATGCTGGCGCTGGATAAAGGCGCCGTTTATGCCCGTAGTGCAGAAGCCTATGCCATGACGGTGTTACCTGATTTATTAAAAAACAATCCAAAAGCACGGGCACTGATTACGCAAGATTTGCCACCTTATGTGGTGGAGGAAGGGGTCTTGCGTGTATCCATACAGGATTTGAGTGGCCGTTTTAATCTTAACTGGTTGGCCAATGGACAAAACAACAATCCAGACGCACCAGCCATTCAGGCCGTTCGTCGTTTGCTGTTGGCATTAAAAATCAACGATACCGAGGCGCTTGATTTGGCTATTGCAATTGCCGATTGGCTGGACGAAAACGATGAACCCAACGGCGTGGCCGGTGCAGAAAGTCAATTTTATCTGGGAAGTGAAACCCCCTATCGCGCTGGCAATCAGACCTTCAAGGACGTGAGTGAATTATTATTGGTGCGGGGCATGACACTGGAATTGTTCGAACGAATCAAACCCTCTATCGCCGTTTTGCCCGTGGATTCAAAACTTAATTTAAATACGGCATCCGTGCCCGTGATACTTTCTCTGGGCGAAAAGATTACACCCGAAAAAGCCGCACAACTGGTGAGCGAACGTAATACCATTCCACTGGACAAGGCACCTTCGTACCTGGAGATCGATAAGGATTCCGTTGGCAAGAATGTGGTATTCTCCTCCGATTACTTCCTCTTGCGTACAGAGGCTGATATTTTAGGTCGAAAAAGCACGCTGAACAGTGTGGTCTACTTGCCGCAGGGAAATAATGCCAAAACCAGAGTGCTTAGCAGAAATCAATCACTGTTTTGAGTTCCATTTCGGATCCATAGCCCGAATTAATAAAATTTGTCGGAATAAAATAAAACGTGGCGCATCAACTCGTAATACGGCTTTTAGATAAACTGGACCCCGAAACGGGCACCTTGTGGGCGGAATGGGGTTTGATTCATGTCGAACTCAAACGCCTGCTTGATGTGTCAGTTACGCCACTTTCTGCCATAAAACCCATGCTCGACAGCAAATATGCCTCGCTGCTGATACTCAAAACCATTGTACTCGTACCGGGCCAACACGTTGTGCTGGCGCAGGTTAACATTCCGAGCAAACAAAGCCGTCAGATACAACTGGCGCTGCCTTTTATGCTCGAAGAAGGTCTGGCCAATGAAATGAATGACAATTTTCTGGCCTTGGGACCTCGACTTGCCAATGGCAATTTGTCTGTTGCAGTTGTCACCCATAAACACATGACTCATTGGCTGACACAGCTTACCGATGCGCGAATCAAAGCCGACTGTCTTGTTCCCGAAACCTTGCTGCTTCCGCGTGATGAACAGCGCAACTGTCTGTTGGTTGGCGCTGATCGTAGCTGGTTGCGCTATGCCGACTATCAAGGTCTGGTGTTTGCCAATACGCAGTGGCCAACGGTGATTGACGGCCTTGATGAAGAAGCAAAACATCGCGGTTTTATGCTGATGTCTGCCGGAGATGAATCTGCCAAAA
>DAIRVL010000054.1:0-15084 GCA_036802845.1 Pseudomonadales bacterium
GTATTACCCGTGAGCCGTTCACATAGTCTGGCTGAGCTGGAATCGGCTTTGCAGACGATGGCTATCGAAAATGGACAGGTGTACGCGTCCCTGGAAGCCGCTTTTCACGATGTGATTTTGCTGGCACAAAAGGATGATCTTATTCTGGTCTATGGGTCGTTTTATACAGTGGCCGGAGTTAAACGATTATTGATGCAAAATGAGAATGGTGTTGACTGGACGTCTGATCCTGGCACTCAGGGATAATGATCATGGGGTTGGACTATCTGAAGGACTATCAATGTGAATGAAGCGCTGAAACAAAAAATTGTAGGTATTGTTGTGGTGACGGCTGCGTTGGCCGTATTTCTGCCTTCTTTATTTGATGAACCCATACAGGAAGAGTTGTTGAGTCATACGAATGTGAGCAAACAGCCTGCTGATCTGACCATTGAGGACTTTGTTACCATTGAGCGCGAACGGGTCTTTGATGCGGCTCGGCAAAATATAGAGACTGTTCGTGGTGATGATGAAAAACAGGTGCAGCTACCTGCCGTGGCGTCTCAGGAAGCGGCGGGTGACAATACGCAGTTATCCGGTACGCAGTTATCCGGTACGCAGTCTTCCGCCGTGCAGAAAATCGAGGGTGCGGGTGAGGGCGTACAAACGACGGAGCTCATCCCCTCGCCAGCGGATAAAACAACGATACAGCCCCCTGCTGCAGTGCCGCAGAAAAATCTTCCGTCAGCGGAAATTGCACAGTTGCGCGAAGCAGTTGATACCCTGATGGATAAGGTAACAGGGGCTGCGAGTCAAAAGACGGAAAATAAAATCCCCCCTCAGGCTGAGCCTGTCGTAGGCTCGGCGTGGGCTATTCAACTGGCCAGTTTTTCGGAACAAGGCAATGCTGTTAAGTTGCGCGATACCTTGCTGAGTCAGGGAGAGAAGTCGTATTTAAGACGCTCGGACGTGCCTGCAGGCAAAACCATTTACCGGGTGTATGTGGGTCCGATGTTAAAAGACAGTGATGCAAATGCCGCGCTTGAGCGGCTTAAAGTCAAACATGCACTCAAGGGAATTCTGGTGAAATATATGCCAGAATAAAACGCTTCGCTGGGTGCTATTGTTAAAAATCCTGCGAGAGCATTTTTAGTCTAATGATCCGACCCTTTCTTGGTCTGGGCTTTGGCTAAATTCATTCCTTTGTTAAAATGCGCGCCTTAGAAAATCAGTCTCTTAGATTATTCAATAAGTGAAACGACATAGATTGGATGACACAGTATGGTGATGACTTGGGTTGATTGGATTATCGTTGCCATATTAGTTATTTCGACCGCAATGAGCTGGCTTAAGGGCTTTGTCAGTGAGCTGATATCGCTGGTGACATGGTTTGCTTCTATTGTTGTGGTCTTTTATTTTGCGCCCACACTGGCGGATGTGTTGGCAAATTCTGTTGAATTGAATTATGTGATGCGATTGTGGTTGGCTCGAATCGCCTTATTTGCCTCTACCTTAATCGTAGGCAGTATCATCAAACAGTTGGTCATGCAGCTTGTGAGGGCGACGGGCTTGTCACAGACCGATCGTGTGTTAGGCATGGTGTTTGGTTTGGGTCGAGGTGTATTGCTGCTGCTGTTGGCCACGACATTATTGCGATGGGCAGGCGGCAGTCCGGAAACAACACCGTGGTGGCAACATTCTGTTTTGATACCTTATGTGCAAATTATTGAAAAACATACACTCGCAAGTCTTGAAGGCGTGAGTTCACAGAGCATGACTCTGCCGATAAGAAAACCGTAACTAATCGATTTTAATAGAGCCTGAAGGGTAAAGCAGAATGTGTGGAATCGTTGGAATTGTTGCCAAATCTAATGTTAACTTTATGCTCTATGACGCACTAACTGTTTTGCAGCATCGCGGCCAGGATGCGGCGGGTATGGTGACCTGCAATGAGGGCCGCATGCATTTGCGCAAAGACAATGGCAGTGTGCGCGACGTGTTTCGTTCGCGCCATATGAATCGTCTGGCGGGCAACGTAGGTATTGGCCATGTTCGTTATCCTACGGCGGGCAGTTCGAGCTCGGCTGAAGCACAGCCTTTTTATGTCAACTCGCCCTATGGAATTACGCTGGCCCATAATGGCAATTTGACCAATACCGATGAGCTCAAAAACGATTTGTTTCAGGAAGATTTGCGCCATATTAATACCAACTCGGACTCTGAAGTGCTATTAAACGTTTTCGCTCATGAGCTGCAGAGCCTGAACAAATTATCTCCTGATCCGGTGGATATTTTTGCCGCCGTGTCGGCGGTGCATCGTCGCTGTCGTGGTGCCTATGCTGTGGTGACCATGATTACGGGTTATGGTCTGGTGGGTTTTCGTGACCCCTACGGTATTCGGCCGGCGGTGTATGGCAAACGTGAAACGCCCGAAGGCACCGAGTATATGATCGCGTCCGAAAGCGTGGCGCTCTCGTCACTGGGCTTTAGCCTGATTCGGGATATCGAGCCGGGTGAAGCTGTTTATATTGATCAGAAAGGGCAGCTGCATACCAAACAGTGTGCGGAGGCTCCGGTCTTGTCGCCCTGTATTTTTGAATATGTGTATTTGGCCCGTCCTGATTCCATTATGGATAACGTCTCTGTTTACAGGGCGCGTTTACGTATGGGTGAAAAACTGGCGGATAAAATCAAACGAATCTGGCCAGATCATGATATTGATGTCGTCATTCCTATTCCTGACACCAGTCGCACCTCCGCCTTGCAAATGGCCAACCATTTGGGTGTGAAATACCGCGAGGGTTTTATCAAAAACCGTTACATCGGTCGCACGTTTATTATGCCGGGTCAGAATCAGCGTCGTAAATCCGTGCGACAAAAGCTCAATCCCATTGATCTGGAATTCCAGGGCAAAAATGTTCTACTGGTCGACGATTCCATCGTGCGTGGTACCACGTGCAATCAAATTATCAAAATGGCCAGAGAATCCGGTGCTAAAAAGGTGTATTTTGCTTCGGCTGCACCACCGGTGCGTTTTCCGAATGTCTATGGTATCGACATGCCGGCCAGGCATGAGCTGATTGCGCACGGCAAAAGTGTTGAAGAGGTGCAAAAGGAAATCGGTGCCGACTGGCTGGTTTATCAGGATCTGGATGATTTGCTGGCGTCTGCGCAAGAGGGTAATCCCAAAATTAAGCAATTTGATTGTTCGGTGTTTACCGGTGAGTACATTACCAGGGATATCGACGAGCACTACCTCAGACTTATTGAAAAACGCCGTAATGACAGTAGCAAGTCGAAAAAAAACTACGAAATGATTGAAGGCGATGACGAGTTAATGGATTTGCACAATGACGACTGAGTCGGTGGTTTTAATTTGCACCTGTCCCAATACCTTGCATTGCAAATAGAGGTAGACCAAACATGTCTGAAACAAGAGAAGATCGACTTAAAGCCGTGTTACGTGATGCCCATGTTGCAACAAAATCGGTTCGAGCCGGCCAGCAACGCACCAATGAGGGCGAGCACAGCGAGGCGATTTTTCCGACCTCAAGTTTTGTTTTCGAAACGGCTGCAGAAGCCGCCGCACGTTTTGCCGGCACTGAACCGGGAAATATCTATTCCCGTTTTACCAATCCGACGGTACGCACCTTTGAAGAGCGCTTGGCGGCACTGGAAGGCGGTGAGCGCTGTGTGGCCTTTGCATCCGGTATGGCGGCTATTTTGGCAACGATGCTAGCGCTGCTCAAAAGCGGCGATCATATTATTTCATCACGCAGTATTTTTGGTACGACGACCGTGGTGTTTGAGAAGTACCTGAAAAAATTCGGTATTGAAACCACGTTTGTTGATTTGACCCAACCCGCAGCGTGGGCGCAAGCGTTCAAGTCCAATACGCGTTTATTATTTCTGGAAACGCCTTCCAATCCTTTATGCGAAGTGGCAGATATCAGGCAACTGGCGGAACTTGCCCATCAACACCATTGTTGGCTGGTTGTGGACAATTGTTATTGCACGCCGGCCTTGCAGTTGCCACTGAAATTGGGTGCGGACATCGTCGTGCACTCAGCCACCAAATATATCGATGGCCAAGGGCGCTGTGTCGGCGGGGCGGTGGTGGGGCGTGAAAGTGAAATGCAGGAGATTTTTGGCGTGTTGCGTTCCACCGGCCCGACGATGAGTCCTTTTAACGCCTGGGTATTTCTCAAAGGTCTGGAAACATTAAGTCTGCGCATGAAGGCGCACAGCGAGTCAGGTTTGGCCATTGCCCAATGGCTGGCACAACAAGCGGGCATCAAACGTGTGCACTATTGCGGTTTGCCCGAGCATCCCCAGTATGCACTGGCCCAGAGCCAGCAAAGTGCATTTGGTGGGGTGTTGTCCTTTGACGTGGCGGGCGATAAAGCCGCTGCCTGGCGCTTTATTGATGCCACCGTGATTCACTCCATTACCGCTAATCTGGGTGATGTTAAATCCACGATTACCCATCCGGCCACTACAACCCATGGACGCTTGACTGATCTGGAACGTAAAAATGCGGGCATTACCGAAAGTCTTGTTCGTATCTCTATAGGTCTGGAAAATACGGATGATTTAAAAGCAGATTTACAAAAGGGTTTGTTGGCACTTTAAGCGCGCTTTTTACGCTTGAAAACGAATTGCTGATGGGGACTGTGGCTGAGACAGGGCGGTTTTTATCAGTTAAAATGCAGCACTTTTTTAATGCCCGATTGGTCCTTGTTACTTGCGCGCAGTGACTTCGATTTATTTTCACCACTTAAAATTAATGTGGGTGTATGGAATACGCAGATCTACAGATTAATGCCACGCAAAACAAACTCAAAGATCTCAACGCCCGTATTCAGGCGCTGAGGGGGTATCTTTGACTACGATCTCAAACGTGAACGTTTGGATGAAGTGTTACGTGAGCTTGAGCAGCCCGACGTGTGGAGCAATCCACCGCGTGCCCAAGCCTTAGGGAAAGAACGTGTTGACCTTGAAGCCATTGTGAATGTGCTTGATACGGTATCGGTGGGTGTTAACGACACCGCTACCTTGTTTGACATGGCACTTGAAGACCGTGATGTCGAGACCATTCAAGCGCTTACCCATGATCTGGATAAAATCGAACACGATATTGCTCATCTTGAATTTAAGCGCATGTTTTCCGGCGAAATGGATGCCTGTAATGCCTATCTTGACGTCCAGTCCGGTTCGGGCGGCACCGAAGCACAGGATTGGGCAAACATGCTGCTGCGCATGTATTTGCGCTGGGGTGAGCGTCGCGGATTCAAAACCCAGTTGATTGAAGTATCCGACGGTGATGTGGCCGGCATTAAAAGTGCGACCATCAGTTTTGAAGGTGAGTATGCCTACGGTTGGTTGCGAACCGAAACCGGGGTGCATCGTCTAGTGCGAAAATCACCCTTTGATTCCGGCAATCGTCGTCATACCTCATTTGCTTCGGTGTTTGTCTCGCCAGAAATTGATGACGCAATAGAAATCGAAATCAACCCGGCAGATTTACGCGTCGATACCTACCGTGCCAGCGGTGCCGGCGGACAGCACGTTAACCGAACCGATTCCGCCATACGTATTACACATGTGCCCACCAATACCGTGGTGCAGTGTCAGAGTGATCGTTCTCAGCACAAAAACAGGGCGCAAGCCATGAAACAGCTGAAGGCAAAACTCTATGAAATTGAATTACAAAAACAACGCGCCACTCAACAAGCCCTTGAAGATACCAAGGCCGATATCGGCTGGGGCAGCCAGATTCGTTCCTACGTACTCGATCAGTCGCGGATCAAGGATTTGCGTACCGGGGTCGAAACCGGTAATCCGGCTGCTGTGCTTGACGGTGATATTGATATGTTTATTGAGGCCAGTTTGAAATCTGGGCTCTGATCTTTGAATCCCTTGCTGGATACCTGATACGCCATGACAAATGATAAAAGCCCTGAAGAAACTACCGTTGACGAAAACGAACTGATAGCACTGCGACGCAACAAACTCAGTGCACTCAGAGAACAAGGCAATGCCTTTCCCAATACCTTTCGCCGAGACAGTTATGCCGAGCACTTACACGGCCAATACGGCGAGTTAAGTCACGATGAACTGCTTGAACAAGTGTGCCGGGTCAAAGTCGCCGGACGCATGATGTTGCGCCGTATTATGGGCAAGGCCAGTTTCGCTACGATTCAGGATATGACCGGTCGCATTCAGCTCTATGTTCGCCGTGATGACGTGACTGAAGCGGTCTACGGACAATTCAAGAAATGGGATCTGGGCGATATCGTGGGTGCCGAAGGTACGCTGTTTAAAACCCAAACCGGTGAGCTGAGTATTCTGGTCGATAAAATAGAACTGCTGACCAAGTCTCTGCGCCCACTGCCTGATAAACACTTTGGTTTGGCCGATCAGGAAACACGTTACCGTCAGCGTTATCTTGATTTAATTGTTAATGAAGATACCCGACGCACCTTTCTCTTGCGTACCAAGATTATCGAAGCCGTGCGTAATTATTTACTGGAACGGGATTTTCTCGAAGTAGAAACGCCGATGATGCAGGCCATTCCCGGTGGTGCGACGGCCTTGCCTTTTATCACCCATCACAATGCACTGGATATGCAGCTGTATTTGCGTATCGCCCCTGAATTGTATTTGAAGCGTTTGGTTGTGGGTGGTTTTGAGCGCGTGTTTGAAATCAATCGTAATTTCCGCAATGAAGGTTTGTCCGCACGTCATAACCCGGAATTTACCATGGTGGAATTCTACCAGGCCTATGCCGATTACATCGATTTGATGGATTTAACCGAAGGCATGTTGCGTCATATCGCTGAAAGTCTGATTGGCAGTACGCGCATCATTTACCAAGGCACTGAGCATGATTTTGGCCAGCCTTTTGCGCGTTTGACGCTGTTGGAATCCATACTGAAATACAATCCTGAGCTTAGTGAAACACAGTTGCATGACTTGGCTCAGACGAAACGTGTGGCGGAATCGCTGGGCATTCAAGTTAAGCCGACTTGGGGTCTGGGCAAAATACAGACAGAAATTTTTGAAAAAACCGTAGAACAACGTTTAGTGGACCCGACCTTTATTACGCAATATCCCAAAGAAGTATCCCCTTTAGCGCGAGTAAATGACCATAATCCCCATGTCACCGATCGATTTGAATTTTTTGTCGGTGGACGTGAAATCGCCAACGGATTTTCCGAGTTGAATGACGCTGAAGATCAGGCGGCACGTTTTGCGCAACAAGTGGCCGAAAAGGAAGCGGGTGACGATGAGGCCATGTTCTGTGATGACGATTATGTGACTGCGCTGGAATACGGTCTGCCACCCACGGCGGGTGAGGGCATAGGCATTGACCGTTTGGTGATGCTGTTTACCGATTCGCCTTCTATTCGTGACGTTATCCTGTTTCCGCACATGCGACCACGGACCTCGTAATTGTCATGTCTATCGTTGACCGGGTGGTGTTAAACGAAAGCTGGAAGCAGCGCTTGCGGAATGAGTTTCAAGCGCCCTACATGGAAGCACTTAAAGAGTTTCTGGTGGCGGAGAAGAAAAAAGGTAAAACCATTTTTCCTCAAGGCCAGGATTATTTTAAGGCGCTGGATACAACCCCCTTTGATCAGGTGAAAGTCGTGATTCTCGGTCAGGACCCTTACCACGGGGAGGGTCAGGCCCATGGCTTGTGTTTTTCGGTGCCGGAGAATGTGGCCTTGCCGCCTTCACTGCAAAATATTTATAAGGAAATTGCTACCGATATTGGCCCAATGGCAACAAGTTCCGGTTGTTTATTGCGCTGGGCTGAGCAGGGCGTGTTGTTGCTCAACAGTGTGTTGACTGTGGAGCGTGGTCAAGCGGCGTCTCATCAGGGCAAAGGCTGGGAAAGGTTTACCGACGCAATTATCAAACATCTCGATCAGGAGGGCGAGTCACTGGTATTTATGTTGTGGGGCAGTTATGCCCAACGAAAAGGTGCATTTATCCAGCGTGACAAACACCTGGTACTTGAAGCACCTCATCCATCTCCATTGTCGGCCTACCGGGGGTTTTTTGGTTGCCGTCATTTTTCCAAAGCGAATGAGTTTTTAATTGCGCATCATAAAACACCGATCAACTGGACCTGTTAACAGGTTTGGTCTTTATCTATACGCTGTAGAGGTCTGTGCTGATTAGTGGGAGCTATTAAGCATGGCCATGGCATGCTCCATTTCAAGCGACAGGTCTTCGTCTTTTTCTTCGCTCGTATCAATGCCCAGCCGGGCAAAAGCAGGCACCGTGCTTAAATCAAGGCTGGCAAGTTTGTGTTCAGTGCCTTGATAACTTTGCAGAACCGCAGCGGTAATAATGTCGGTATAATCCGGCTCGCCGGAGGATTCGCGATCAAATTTCAGATAGTTTCGGGGGATGGCCACCAATTCCGGCGGAAAGTCCCAGCTTTTTAAAATCATTTCACCAATATAGGGATGTACTTTTTCAACAATTTTTTCTAATAACTTGGGATTTTCCAGTAACTCCACATGCTCTTCGGCATAAATCAGCACAGGTAATACACCAATTTCATGGGTAATGCCGGCAAGTGTGGCCTGATCGGGTCGCAAGTGGGTGTAGTGCTTGCAAAGAATATGAGCAATGCTGGCGACTTCGGTGCTTCTGTTCCAGACCTCACGCATCATGCGATCAATCAAGTCAGATGTTGCCTGAAACATCTGCTCCATGGCCAAACTGGTGATCAGGTTGCAGGTGAAAGTAATGCCCATGCGGCTGACGGCAACATGTAAATCTTCTACTTGTTTGGTGGTGCGTAGCAGGGGGCTGTTGGCGATTTTTATCATACGTGCCGTGATGGCGGCATCATTGGTAATGACCTTGCTTAGCGTCAGTGCTGAAATATTGGGGTCTTCAGCCGCTTCGCGTGCTTTGAGTGCAACCTCAGGCAACGTCGGTAACCGTAGTTTGTCAGCTTTGATCTGCGCAATAATATCCTTTAATACGTCTTCTGCTGGATTGCTCATGGCATGTCACTATCACACTGTGTGTTAAAAGGCGGAATTTATATTCATAAATGAGTGAGTACTGAGCTTTTGTCTGTCCAGAAAAAGCCAGCGCTCGACCAGTTTACGAAATTAATTCAGCAAGGCAGTCCGTGCGTCTCTTACACTCTCCTCGCTACTTATTATTTATAGCATAGGGTGGGCGTTGTACGTGGCTAAGATGCACTTCCTTTTGCTCAAGCAGGAATGAGGCGGTGTTTGTTTCGTCAAGAGTAAAGTCTTTAGGTAATAACACTAAGGCCCGGACAGTCTGGGCACCGTCTTCTGTGGCGTTAACGATTTCACCCATTGCACGCAGTTGTCCGCTTTGTGCCTGGTAGAGGCTTGCGCCTTCAATATGTTCCGCGCTTAGCGTTGTGTCAGGAACTTGAATGGTACAAATAAACAGTTCATTTTTTGGGGTGCTGCGGTAGTGCATGCGGGCGATAATTTCCTGACCGGTATAACAACCCTTTTCGAAACTGATGCCGCCGGTTAGATGTAAATTCAGGTTGTGAGGTAAAAACTGTTCTCGTGTTTTGGCGCTCACCTCTGCCAAACCGGCTTCAATCTGAGCCCGTTGCCACAGTTGACTGTCGCTTATGCTGCAATTTTGCGCCAACGTTAACCAGGTTTTTTCGGCGGCGGCGACTGAGCCCATTAAAAGATAGCGGGCACGGGCGCCGGGCATTTTGATGCAGTGAAGGTCGTCAACACAGGCAGTGCTGTAGGGCGTGTCCAATTGTGTGAATATGGGCGTGATCAAACTTGTGGCCGCGTCCCCTTGCAGGGCAAAACAAATCAGCGCGTCACTTTTGTCTTCCAAAGTGGCTTTAGAAAAAATAATGTATTTCTTAAGCACTTGTATGACATCGGCCACTAAGCTTCGCTGCAATAACAGATACACCGTATTGGCCTGACGGATTAACAATAAGGTGCTGATTGTTCGTCCTTTAAGTGTGTTAAGGCTGCCGCTAATACTCTGTTGTTCGCTTAATCGACGAAGATCACAGCTAAGCTGTCCCTGTAGAAACGAGTCTGTATCCGCGCCGCAGACGGCAATAATTCCAATGTGATCGAGATCCATCAGTTGTGCCGATGAGCAGGTGTCAGGGGATGTCAGGTGTTGGGATGCGCTTGTCTGTGCGCTTAAAAAATCGTGCCATGTTTGACGTGATGTCATATAAGCCTCTAGTAGAAGGGTGACAGGAGTGAGGTTTTGTCGCGTGTTCTTTGTACTTTAATCTGGAATAATACGGAATCTGGAATAATACGGCATTTTATACGAAAAATTGTTTTGTTAGAGCGGAATAAAAAAGATGCAGGAAAATTATGACCCAGGCTGGCTGCGTTGGCAGTGTCGACGGGGTATTAAAGAAGTTGAAGTGGTGCTGCTTCCCTATCTTGAAACACGTTTTGCCTCGGCCAGTGCGCATGAACAGTCACTTTTTGTGCGTTTGCTGACCTGTCACGATGTTGATCTTCTTGAGTGGGTTATGCGACGTGATCAACCCGATGATCCCGGCTTGGCTGAAATAATGAAGGTGATCATTGGCGACGTGGCATCCTGATTTATACCTGCAGCCCTCGCTTAGACAACTTACGGTAAGCCTGGTTTTTTTGGCTGTATCAGCGCTTGCGGTATTTTTTTCTCCCTTGGTTTTGGGTTTGAGAGCTTGGCTTTTGCTTTTGCTGTTTGCGCTGTATTTTCGTTTCTTGTGGCCTTTTTTGCGTTTAAAAAGCAGGTCTGCGGTGAAACAAATTCGTTATACCCGGGATGGGTGGTTTATTTTGTGTGCAGGTGCGGGGTGCGAGTGGGAGGAGGTTAAGCTGCTCAATGACAGTCTTGTCAGTGCCCATTTTGTCTTTTTGCGTTTTGCTTCCAAAACAGCGCCTTGGTATAAGCGACGGGTTAAAGTGGCCTTGATTGATGTGAGCAGTGTCGACTTCGACGCTTTTCGTCGCTTGAAAGTGTTTTTGCGTTTTGTATATTAACCCGTAACGATGGGCGCTTACCTTGAGTTTTCACTGCGGGTGCGGGCGGTAAATAAAGGTGTGTTGGGTGGAGTCAGAACTGAATCGGTGATTTCGGTCCGCATCTTGGGATAATCGAGGGTGAAATGCAGGCCCCGACTTTCTTTGCGCTCAATCGCACATTGCACGATTAATTCTGAAACAGTGACCAGATTGCGTAATTCGAGTAAATCGCTGCTGACTTTATAGTTACTGTAGTAATCGTTGATTTCCTGTTTCAGTAATTCAATGCGATTACGTGCCCGCTGCAAACGTTTATTGGTGCGAACAATGCCCACGTAATCCCACATGAAACTGCGTAATTCGTCCCAGTTGTGGGAGATGACCACGTCTTCATCTGAGTCGGTGACCTTGCTTTCATCCCAGTCGGCAACGTAAGGAAAGTCTAAGGCTTCCTGTAGTTGCCTGTTTATTTTTTTGCCGGCTGCCTGAGCAAATACAAAACATTCCAGCAAGGAATTGCTCGCCATGCGGTTGGCGCCATGCAAACCGGTAAACGAAGATTCACCAATGGCATAGAGACATTCAAGGTCGGTTTGGCCGTCAAGATCGGTCATGATGCCGCCGCAAGTGTAATGCGCCGCAGGTACCACGGGAATGGGCTGGCGAGTAATGTCAATGCCCAGGCGTTTGCACTGCTGATACACGGTTGGAAAGTGTTCAGTAATAAAGTCGGCAGGTTTGTGGCTGATGTCGAGATACAAACAGTCTGCACCCAGGCGTTTCATTTCATGGTCAATGGCGCGGGCAACGATATCACGAGGAGCCAGTTCGGCGCGCTCATCAAAATGCTGCATAAATCGCTCGCCATTGGGCAATTTCAGCAAACCGCCTTCGCCGCGAATGGCTTCGGTAATCAGAAAGGATTTCGCTTCCGGATGATAAAGACAGGTGGGATGGAATTGATTGAATTCCATGTTGGCCACGCGACAACCCGCGCGCCAGGCCATTGCAATACCGTCGCCGGTGGCTATGTCGGGATTGCTGGTGTAACGGTAGGCTTTGCTTGCGCCACCGGCGGCAATAACAATTGCTTTGGCCAGATGCACTTCAACATGGGACGAGTCCTGATTAAATACGTAAGCACCCAGGCAACGGTCACCGGGTAAACCTAATTTTTTGAGGGTAATGAGGTCAATAGCAACTCTGTTTTCGAGCAAGCGGATATTGCTTTTTTTGCTGGCTGCGGTGATTAATGAGTGTGAAATAGCAAAACCCGTGGCATCGGCCGCGTGAATAATGCGGCGGTGGCTGTGTCCACCTTCCTGGGTTAAATGAAAATTGTTTGCGCCGTGACCCGTCTTGTCAACGGTGAAATTAACGCCCAGATTAATGAGCCACTGTATGGCTGCCGGACCATTTTCCACCGTAAACCGTACGGCATCCTCGTGACACAATCCAGCGCCTGCTATTAACGTGTCTTCAATGTGGGCTTCCAGTGAGTCGGTTTCATCAAGCACAGCAGCCACTCCACCTTGAGCGTAATAGGTGCTTGCTGCCGTGAGTTTGCCTTTGCTCATAACAGTTACGTTGGCGCTGTCTGCAATGTGCAAGGCAAGGCTCAAGCCGGCGGCACCACTACCAATGACGAGCACATCATGCGTGAAAACAGTCAATTTTTGTTATCCAGAGGCTGTAATAGAGGGGGAGGTGATTATAAGCCAATAATGAATGCGCTACCTATACTTGATTGTTTTTTGCGTGTGAAAGCGTTTTTGTCTTCGGATACCATGAACGAGAAGGAGACAGATCCCGAACTATGGCGACGACGAACAACACTGCCATGCGGAAAAAGACGTCATTTTATGTTTTGATAGTTATGATTAACGACACTAGGGCATGCTTACGTCGGATGCGTGTAAGCGGCGCGAGCATGTTTTCGCTGAAAAAAGGCACAGAGGGGCTCTGATGACTGAAAACCCTACGGATGAAGTCTTGGTTGCACGGGTTAAACAAGGCGATAAACACGCATTTGATGCGTTGGTAAAAAAATATCGGCACAAGATTGTGGTCATCGCATGCCGTTATGGTGTTGATCAGAGTGAAGCCCTGGATGTTGCACAGGATGTTTTTATCAAAGCCTATCGTGCCTTGCCTTTGTTTCGCGGGGACAGCAGTTTTTATACCTGGCTTTATCGTATTGCTACCAATGTAGCCAGACATTATCAGCTGTCCAGAAAACGAAGACCGCCTGCGTCCGATATAGACATTAACGATGCGGAAATGGCGGAAATTGGTCAGCGTCTAAGAGATCTGGATAATCCGGAAGCGCGTTTGCTCGCCGAGGAAATATACCGTGTTGTTCGTCTGGCGCTGGATGAACTGTCCGACGAATTAAGCACAGCGCTCACCCTGCGGGAATTCGATGGTTTGAGTTACGAAGATATTGCCCAAATAATGCAGTGTCCTGTCGGGACGGTAAGATCACGTATCTTCCGGGCACGCGAAACCATTGACGCCAAACTCAAGCCACTGTTACAGGAATAGACGCTTACAAGAACAGACTATTCAGGCATAGAATGTATGCAGCACTAACCAAAATGTTTGGCAAACGAGAATTGCTTATAAAGTTGCACCATTCAAGGTGTCTTGTTGGGTAAACTTCATCAGAGGTTAAGTAAAATGCTTGAAGAACAGGGGACTGTGCTTGCCTTGGATAAACAGACTGTATGGGTGTCGGTCACCCGCATGAGCAGCTGTCAGTCCTGCGAGTCTAAAGCCGGGTGTGCGCAGGGCAGTTTTGCCAAACGTTCGGAGAAAAAGACCTGTGTGATACGCATTCCCAACGGGATTGATCTGCGTGTGGGCGATGAAGTGATCATTGGCCTGGATGAACGTGTTGTATTGAAATCGGCCCTGCTGGTTTACATGGCTCCTTTGTTGTTGATGTTGCTGGGCGCAGGATTGGGACAGTGGTGGAATGGTGCCAACGATGGATTTGCTGCGGTGGGTGCTTTTTCAGGCTTAGGTCTGGGCTTTTTGTTAGTTTACCGCCACGGCAGGCGACATCAGGATGATGAACGCTTTCACCCCGTTATTTTGTCTGTGCCAGGCAAAGAGTTTGGCGCATCAAAGTCTGGAACTGGATGAAATAAGAGCGAAACGGCCTGTTGTGCCGCCGGCAAGGCGTAAGCATGCAGACAGTGAGTGACTCATATTCAACTATTCGTTAGACTTGCCGCCACTTTCATTCTTTAGGCTTTTGACCCTACTCTCGTGACAGATATAACTCATATTCGTAACTTTTCCATTATTGCTCATATTGACCACGGCAAATCAACGCTGGCGGACCGTTTTATCCAGATATGCGGCGGACTCACTGTGCGTGAGATGAGCGAGCAAGTGCTCGATTCCATGGATATTGAGCGTGAGCGTGGCATTACCATTAAAGCGCAAAGTGTCACACTTGATTTCACGGCCAAAAATGGTGAGGTCTATCAGCTGAATTTTATCGACACGCCCGGCCATGTCGATTTCAGCTACGAAGTGTCCCGCTCGCTCGCGGCCTGTGAAGGCGCTTTGTTGGTTGTTGATGCGGCGCAAGGGGTGGAAGCGCAATCGGTGGCGAACTGTTATACCGCCATTGAACAAAATCTTGAAGTGCTTCCAGTATTAAACAAAATTGATTTGCCTCAGGCAGAGCCCGAACGGGTGGCACTTGAAATTGAAGAAATCATTGGAATTAATGCCCAGGATGCCTGTCGGGTCAGTGCTAAATCAGGCTTGGGTGTGCAGGAATTACTTGAACGCCTGGTGACCGATATTCCAGCACCCAAGGGGAGTCCTGACAATAAACTGCAGGCGCTGATTATTGATTCCTGGTTTGATAACTATCTTGGGGTGGTGTCACTGGTTCGCATCAAAGAAGGGCGGATCAAAAAAGGTGAAAAAATCCTGGTTAAATCAACCGGACAAAGCCATTTGGTTGATGCCGTGGGCGTGTTTACACCCAAACGAAGTGAGCGCCCCTGCTTGTCGGCGGGTGAAGTGGGTTACATTGTAGCGGGTATCAAGGATATTTACG
>DAIRVL010000055.1:0-14851 GCA_036802845.1 Pseudomonadales bacterium
CGGTGTATTAAACGGGGTTTATGTCATAAAGTTTAACGGCGAAGTACGTGTCCCCATGTGTGGGAGTTTAGATGCGTTTACACGGAAACTATTGGACGATCCGGCTCTGTCGGGTGTAATTATTGACTTGACTGACATCAAATTCATTGACAGCACGGCCCTTGGTTTATTAGTTAAAATTGCGGCTGGAGTCAGTAAACGGCATCTGGATAAACCCCTGATTGTTTCAAGTGATGAGAATGTTAATCGCACACTGGAGATGACCGGGTTTAAACAAGTCTTTTATATCATCGACCGTTTTCCTGAAAACTTTCGTGATGGTCTGAATGCCTTGCAGCAGCTGCCTGCGGTAGACCAGAAGACAATTGACCTATGTTCGCAAGTATTGGAAGCGCATAGAATCTTGATGGCGCTGAATGAACAGAATCAGGAAACGTTTTTGCCGGTGGTTAAAGCGCTGGAAAATGAACAACGCTCACTCGGAAAATCGTAAAAGGAGCGCCGGTGTTGCATAAAATTTCAGTAGCATTTTTATTTTACTGATTATGCAAGGCGGCTTCTTTTTCAGCGCGTAGCTTGGTCGTAATAAAGTCCTGATGTGGAATATAAAGCAAATCACTGATCTTGCGGATAAGCGATTCCTCGTATTTATCCAGATCATTTTCGCTATAAGCAACGTGCCAAAGCAGATAGAGAATTCTGACTTTTTCTTCAAGCGAGTAATTGGCGTGAATCAGCGAGGTGAATTGATGCAAAGAAACTGCCTGTTCGACTTCTGACTCGGCCAGCTCAATGAGTTCATTCACCAAGGCAGGCGTCAAGCCTAGAATCTGTTCCATCTGCGTGTTTATTTTTGTTTTTTCCTGAACGCTTATCTCAAAATCGGCCCGTGCGACCTCAAGTAACAAGGCCGCAGTTGCGATATGCAATCGATGCTCGGATTGTTCAATGCTTGAGTTGTTTGCAGTCAAATGGGTGTTAAAAAAATCTTTTATCCTGTTTAACATAGGCGCCTGTTTTTAACGAAACTATTTATTTAGAGGTGTGAACTTGAGAACAGTTTTTCAAGTTTAAGCTGGTCTGCTGTAAAACTACGAATGCCCTCAGCAAGTTTTTCGGTTGCCATGGCGTTTTCGTTTAATTGCCAGCGAAACGTTGATTCTTTGAGTCTATCATTGGCCGTACTGGGTGCGCTCATCGCTTTATCCACTGACAAAACCGGCAATAAAGTAGCTTCACTTTGGTTTAATTCTGTCATGAGTTCGGGACTGATGGTGAGGCGATCACAGCCGGCTAATTGCTCAATTTGACCGATGTTACGAAAGCTCGCCCCCATGACCAGCGTAGCGTAGTGATGTTGCTTGAAGTGCGTATAGATTCTTTGCACAGATAAAACACCCGGATCTTCATGCGGCGGGTAGTGTTCACGTCCGCTTTGTTTTTTATACCAGTCTGAAATCCGCCCCACAAAGGGCGAGATCAGAAAACTGCCGCTTTGTGCGCTGGCCAATGCTTGTTCAAAAGCAAATATCAAGGTGAGATTGCATTGAATGCCGTCGAGCTGAAGAATTTCCGCTGCGCGTATGCCTTCCCACGTGGCGGCAATTTTAATAAGTACCCGTTGGTGGCTTATGCCATGTGATTCGTATAGATCAATCAAACGACGGGCACGGGTGAGTGTGGCGCGTGTATCGAACGACAGTCGGGCATCGACTTCGGTAGAGACATAACCGGGAACGCTTTGCAGAATTTCCTGGCCGATAGCAATGGCAAATTTGTCAGCACAATTATTTTTTTGTTGCTGATCACTGCCACCTTGCTGCGCGGCCCATTGTTTGGCCTGCTGAAGCAGCACTTGATACTGAGGCAACTGGGCGGCTTTGTAGAGTAAAGAGGGATTCGTGGTGACGTCCTGTGGCTGAAAACGTTTGATCGCCTCTATATCGCCGGTATCAGCGACTACCGTGGTCATGGTGCGTAATTGTTCCAGTTTTGTTGGCATGTTCGGATCCTTCGAAGCGTAATTAACAGTGTGAGTCGGGAATATAGCTCAGTGCCTGACGTAAAACGTTTAAACCCGCACCGGGCTTAAAGGCATTTTCGCTGATATAACGCCGGTAGTGTCGTGCGCCGGGTTGCTGGTGAAAAAGCCCGACCAGGTGACGCGAAATGGCGGAAAGTTTAGTGCCTTGCGCAAGTTGTTCTTCAAGATAAGGATAAAATGATTCCAGAATGTCTTTTCGTGTGCGAGATACCGCTGCTTCACCATAAATGAGCTGATCTACCTCTGCAAGCAGAAAAGGATTGGAATAGACTTCTCGCCCAAGCATAACACCGTCGGTAAATGAGAGAAGCTGTTGCGCTTGCGTAATACTGTTAATGCCGCCGTTAATAATGATTTTTAAGTGTGGGAAATCCTGTTTGAGCTGAAAAACCCGGTCATAACAAAGCGGAGGAATGCTGCGATTTTGTTTGGGACTTAAGCCTTTGAGCCAGGCTTTTCGTGCGTGAATGATAAAGGTCTGGCACCCTGTCTGTGCAAGTGTTTCGATAAAGTGGGCGAACCAGGCATAATCATCAAAGTCGTCTACACCGATGCGACACTTTACCGTGACTTCAATGGCGCAGGCTTCGCGCATGGCACTAATACATTCGACCACCCTACCGGGATCTTTCATTAAACAGGCGCCGAATTGACCGGCCTGGACGCGATCGCTGGGACAGCCTAAATTTAAATTCACTTCGTCATAGGCGTATTCCTCGGCAAATCGGGAGCACAAGGCCAGTTGTTCGGGATCACTACCCCCCAACTGAATAGCCAGTGGGTGTTCGCTGGGGTGATAACGCAGAAAAGCATCCCGGTCACCGTGGATGAGTGCGCCGCAATGAATCATCTCGGTATAAAGACGCGCACGTTTACTGATTAAACGCAGAAAATAACGTTCATGACGGTCTGTGCAATCGAGCATGGGGGCAATACAAAAACGGTGTGAATTCATCAGAAGAAGGTTTATGCAGCAGGTAATCAAGAAGAGGTGATTTTACAGGGCTTTTGCTTCGCCAGCATTACTATTCATGTATCATTACTCTTTGCAGTTTAAACGTGTGTTTCGCACCGTCAGCGTAATTCAGGGTGAATAAATGATCAAAAAACTTAAGGTGATTCTCCTTATTGGATTCTTAAGTGTGTTTTTGCATGGATGTATAACCTACAGGGCGATACAGGTGGTGCAGGCCACGGCTGTTGTTGATCGCTTTTATCAGGCCTTGAATCAGAACAATGTAACTGCAGCTGTTGATCTTTATTCCGCCGATTTCAGGCAAACGGTGGGCGAGGAGCTGTTAAAAGAAAACCTCAATCGCGACATGAAGCGCTTCGGTTCCTTTGTGGATTATCAGGTCAAAAGTTGGAAAATAGAAAATGACAAGGACAAGCACAGGCAGTTGGTACTGGTATGTCAGGTGGCCTATCAAAAGGGCGCCACGCTTGAGGTGTTTGTGATTCAATTGGGTGGAAGTGAACGTATTTCCAGCCATGAAATTAAAAAAGAGCGCCTGTCTGAGGGTGAATTTCAGATCTAGCCGTCCTCTTTTTCTGGAACCGTGATCACTTCTATGTTCACAAGCGGAATCTCAAAAGGATAAATACGCGTGGTGTATGTTCTGATAGCGCTGGTGTTGCTGAGTATTGTGGCAGCCATGCTCAAATTGTTGCCCAGTGCCGAGGAACGCATGCTGGCGCGGCTACGAAAGCAGGCGCTGTCAGACGGCCTTCGTATTAAAGTCACAGGGCTTAAGGACCTGCTCTGGTGGCCAAAAGACGGGAATTTGCCTATCCTGGCGGTGGCAGCGTACTGGAAAACAAAAGAATTACTCAGACATCAGACGTGGCTCTATATCGTCAGTGGTGAACAAGCTGGCCAGGAAAGTGTGGCAATAAATCAGATGAGTGAGCAAGACCTGCTGTACTTACGAACGCTGAAAGCGCAGCTGGGGCAGCATCTGATTGCTGTTGAAGCTAAAAATTCGGCCTTATGGGTCTATTGGATAGAGTCTGAAAAACTATATCCGGCTTTAATGGCGTATTTTCAGTGTTATAAATGAAAGACGCGCAACTATGTGCAATGCCTCCTTGATTGGCGTAGTCTTTTGCCGGTGTATTTCTGAAAAATGCCACCGTTAATTTGGATTTAATCAAAACAAGACTATGCTATTTTCAAGCAAGAGTCTTGACCCCTGTAGCGCTTGCACTTATATATGTCGCTCATTTTTTCCGACCAGTGCTGCTTTTTTTGCCTGAATCCTGGTTGTGAAAACACCGAATCGTTTATTTTTTATCCAGAAAAACAGAACTCTTATGGGAAAATCACTGGTCATTGTGGAGTCGCCCGCCAAGGCGAAAACCATCAACAAGTATCTGGGAAATGATTACATTGTAAAATCCAGTGTGGGCCATGTCAGGGATTTGCCGGTCAGCGGTAGTCCCACGAATGTGGTGGATGCGAAGGAGCGCGCGCGGCAAGCCGCCATTACCCGCAAATTGCCTGCGGAAGAGCGCGAAGAGCATAAGCTGCGTAAAGCGAAAGATGCTTTAGTTGCGCGGATGGGGATAGATCCGGAGCACGGTTGGAAGGCCAACTATCAGATTTTACCTGGCAAGGAAAAGGTGGTCACTGAACTAAAACGATTGGCCAAGGATGCCGATACCATTTATCTGGCAACGGATATGGACAGAGAAGGAGAGGCCATCGCCTGGCACTTGCGCGAGGTCATCGGTGGTGATGAAGACCGTTATCGGCGGGTTGTTTTTAACGAGATCACGCAAAAAGCAATCAGTCACGCCTTTGAGGATCCGATCAAGCTGGATCAATATCGCGTCAATGCCCAGCAGGCCCGTCGTTTTATGGACAGGGTGGTGGGTTATATGTTGTCACCGCTATTATGGGAAAAAGTCGCACGCGGCTTGTCGGCAGGACGGGTTCAGTCGGTGGCTGTGCGTCTTGTTGTGGAAAGAGAAAAAGAGATTCGAGCATTTATTCCTGAAGAGTATTGGGAAATTTTTGCCGATACGATCACGAGCCAAGAGGAGCCGATCAGCTTTAAAGTGGTTAAAGAGAATGATCAAGCTTTCAGGCCTGACAATAAACAGGCGACTCAAAATACCTTAAAACGTCTTGAATCCGCGCCTTTTGTCGTTTCAGACAGAGAAGATAAGCCCACCCAAAGTAAACCGTCTGCGCCTTTTATTACCTCCACTTTGCAACAGGCGGCGAGCACGCGTTTGGGTTTCGGTGTTAAAAAAACCATGATGTTAGCCCAACGTTTATATGAGGCTGGTTACATCACCTATATGCGTACGGACTCCACCAACCTCAGCAGTGATGCCGTAGAAGCCTGTCGCGCTTATATTGGGCAACATTTTGGCCAAGCTTATTTGCCTGAACAACCCGTAACTTATGGCAATAAAGAAAATGCGCAAGAGGCGCACGAAGCCATTCGTCCTTCCGAAGTAGGCATTGCCGCAACGCAATTGCAAAACATGGAGCGGGATGCTGAGCGCCTTTATGAGCTGATCTGGCGCCAATTTGTGGCCTGTCAGATGCCGCCGGCGCGTTATTTAAGCACCAGTTTGACTGTCCAGATCGATAATGTTGAGCTCAAAGCCAAAGGTCGTGTGGTGCAGTTTGATGGTTATACCAAAGTACAAACCCAGATTCAGAAAAAAGGCGCTGAAGATATCGTATTGCCCGATGTGAAAGTAGGCGAAGCGTTAAAATTGATTGCACTGCATCCTAGCCAACATTTTACCAAACCGACACCACGATACACGGAAGCCAGTCTGGTTAAAGAACTTGAAAAAAGAGGTATTGGTCGACCGTCCACCTATGCGTCCATTATTTCGACCATTCAAGATCGGGGTTATGTTCGGCAACAAAATAAACGATTTTATGCCGAAAAAATGGGCGACATCGTTACCGAACGCCTTTGCGAGAATTTTGAAAATCTGATGGATTATGGTTTTACCGCCAATATGGAAAAAACGCTTGATAAAGTGGCGGATGCCGAGCTTGATTGGAAAGCTGTCCTTGATGATTTTTACCATGATTTTAAAGAGAAACTGGATGTAGCCTCGAAAGACGAGCGGGGTATGCGTGAAAATCAGGCCACCGATACCGATATTACGTGCCCAAAATGCGGACGTTTTATGCAAATCCGCACAGCAAGCACCGGCGTGTTTCTCGGTTGCTCTGGTTATGCCTTGCCCCCGAATGAACGTTGCAAAACAACGATAAATCTTGTCTCTGGTGATGAAGTTGTCGCAAGCACTGGCGCTGAAGATGAAGATGACATTGAAGTATTACAGCTGCGAGCCAAAAAACGTTGTCCGCTGTGTGCCACGGCTATGGACAGTTATTTGCTCGATGCTGAACGAAAACTGCATGTGTGTGGCAATAATCCGGATTGTCATGGTTATGTCGTCGAACAGGGGAGTTTTAAAATCAAGGGTTATGACGGGCCGCTCATTGAGTGCGATCGTTGTGGCGCCGACATGCAGCTAAAGAGTGGCCGATTTGGTAAATACTTTGGTTGTACCAATGAAGAATGTAAAAATACCCGGAAATTATTAAGAAGCGGTGAAGCCGCGCCGCCGAAGGTTGATCCCATTGATTTGCCTGAATTGGTCTGTGAAAGAAGTCCCGACCACTATGTCTTACGTGATGGCGCCGCAGGAATATTTTTAGCGGCAAGTCAGTTTCCAAAATACCGGGAAACACGTGCACCTTTGGTGGAAGAATTACTGAGCATCAAACATAAACTTGATGCCAAATACCGTTATCTTGCTGAAGCACCCTTGTTGGATCCTGCGGGCAACAAGGCTATTGTGCGTTTTAGCCGCAAAAGCAAAGAACACTATGTTATGACCGAAGTGGATAAAAAGCCCACGGGTTGGAAAGCCTTCCATGATGGCCATAAGTGGGTGGTCGAAGACGAGGGCGTTAAGAGCAAAACCGCTACAGCCAAAACTGCTGCATCGGTTACCAAGAAAAGTGCAACTCAAGCGGGCCGAAAGAAAGCAGAAGGCATGTGATGGGTGTAAATGTTTCAAGAACCTGTTTAATATCTTGATCAAGGGATGCAGTCCACTTCCAGCGCAGTGATGCGCCAGTTAGCGAGATGCTGAGCAGGTTCCAACCTAATGTTCAACGAGGGGTGTTTTTGTCAACAGTAACCAATCAAAAGCTTTTTTATGCGCAGCTTATGTTTGACGCGTTTACTGATCATTTACGCAAAGCTGAAACACCCCGTGAGCGACTGTGTGCTAAAGGCTATGCGGAAGGCTGTGTTTTGCAGCTGATGCTTGCTTACCGATGTTTTCTTGATGAGATTGTTAAGGCGTATCGCCTGCGTGACTTGGATGTGCCGGGTGGTTTGGGCGCCCATTTGTTAAAAGCGTATACCGAGGCCTGTGTTGCACGGGACGTTGCCTCGCCTGAATTAAATTATTTTTGTGAGCTGTCAAAAGATAAATCCACTTGGTTATCTGCATTGTTAGATTTGTTCGAGCATGCGTATCAAAGCCCCGAGCCTGAACAGGACACGTTTTCGGAGCAGTCACAAAACATCATTTCTGTGCAGCAAATAGATAAAATTGACCCGTTAAAAACGCAGGCAACACAGTTGGTCTGGATTCTGGACGGGATGCGTTCTGCAATTGAGTATTGTCGCCACACCATGCAGGAATATTGAGCTTTTTCGCTGACCTGTTTTTTTCAGTTATTGACCGCTCTGCTGATTAACAACAGAGCGGTCAATTCGACCTATTTAACATTGCCTCAGATCAATTATCCTGCTTCTTGAAATGCCCCGCGCTGGATTCAGGCACACAAAATGGCCTTACCTTTCATTATTTGTTCATGGTAATGTACCCGCCTTGAAAGTGAGGTTTGCTGGCTGTTGCGAGCGAGTCTTGATTACGGTGTTTAAGGATGGGTTGTTGTTATGTCAAAATCCTTTTTTGAGGTTGTGCAACTTGCTAACGGAGATATCGTTCTTCGGCGTTCTGATAGTGCGGGTGACCCCATGGTAACTATTCATTTTTCTGAAGAAGCTAAAGCCTATTTGGGTGGTGCAATGGAAGACGTGGGGCGCGCCATGATTGGTGCTGGCGTGGAAACGGCCAGTAAAGTCACTGAACTGGAAGACGATTTTGGCAACCGCAGTCGCGTGATTCATTAAAGTCCTCAGATTCTCATAGCCTACAGCGCATCGATCCAGGTGGTTCTTACGCCCAGTAGGTTTTATTCGTAGATAAGGTTCTTCAATTTTTTATCTCCTCATTGCCCAGGGTTTTTTTGTGAGTAACAACGGAAATGTGCGCTCAGTGGCTGTCCTTGGTGGCGGTAGTTTTGGTACGGCGATTGCCAATATGGTGGCTGATAATGGTCATCGGGTGCAAATGTGGTTGCGTGATAAAGAACTCATCGCGCGTATTAAAGAAAGTGGGGAAAATTCGAATTATTTGCCAGGGTATCGTTTAAATCCGTCTATTCGTTTTACCGATGTCTTGGAGCAGGCATGCACGCAAACAGATATTATTTTTCTGGCTATTCCCAGCAAGGCTTTTCGTTCGGTGCTACGGCAAATAAAACCCTTTATTACGAAGGATCAGACGCTGATTAGCACGGCCAAGGGCATAGAGTCCGAGCACTTTATGCTGATGAGTCAGGTAATTGAGCAGGAATTACAGACGACCAATATAGGTGTGCTGAGCGGACCTAATCTCGCGCTTGAAATTGCCCAACGAAAACCCACTGCTACGGTCATTGCCAGTAAAAATCAGACGGTCATCAAGGATATCCAGTCCTTGCTTTCGCAATCCTATTTCCGGGTTTACGGCAATGACGATGTATTTGGTGTTGAGCTGGGCGGGGCGCTGAAGAATATTTATGCCATTGCGGCAGGTATGGCCGATGCCTTGGGCATGGGTGAAAACACCAAAGCCATGTTGATTACGCGCAGTCTGGCTGAAATGAGTCGTATGGCCGCTAAATTAGGGGGGAATCCGTCTACTTTTTTAGGCTTGTCAGGGGTGGGTGATCTAGTGGTTACCTGTTCATCACCCTTGAGTCGAAACTACCAGTTGGGATATCTGTTGGGGCAGGGTTATTCGCTTGACAGGGCCTCGGCTGAGTTAAAACAAACGGTAGAGGGAATCAATACAGTTAAACTGGTCAGGGACAAGGCAAAAGAAATTCAACTGTATATGCCCTTGGTGTCCGCGTTGTATGCGATTCTTTTTGAACAAAAAGAATTAAAAACGGTGATTACCGACCTGATGATGTCTGAATATGCTGACGATGTGGAGTTTACGGCAACGTTCTGAGTCTTCTTTCGCTTATCTTTGCAATTTTTATTTCAAATAAGTCAATCTACCTAAAGCTTCAGCGCGGCAATAGAGGAGAATCGAACGTGAATCTTTATATCATGCGCCATGGCTTGGCAGAGCCGGCACGTGGCAGGCCAGATCAAGAGCGTTGTTTGCTTGCCGAGGGTGAGGCACAAGTTCTGAGTGTGGCTAATCAGGTATTGGCTTTTTCGCAAGAGATGCCTGTTGATCTTATTATTGCGAGCCCTTATGTACGTACCCAGCAAAGTGCGATGGTTATGGCTAAGGCGTTGAAGGCCGCTCATTCTGTAACTACAAGCCTCCTAGTGGTGCCCGAAGGTGATGCTGGCAAAGTGGCCAATTATCTGAGTCAGTTTGGCGATAAAAATGTTCTTTTAATCAGTCACATGCCATTGGTGTCTTATCTGATTGGATATTTGACCACAGGAGATACGCAGTCCTTTGGTGGATTGGACACGGCCCAGCTTGTTTATTTACAAGGTGATTACAGTGCATCGGGATCCATGCGTGAAGTAAAAACACTCTTTCCTGTTTGATGAGTGTGAGTCTTGTGTCTTCATTTGGCTTGCTGCTAGAGTTCGCGACTACCAAAAAAATATAATATGAGTGGATCGTTTATGGTGTGGAATCAAATATACGCGCAAGATCTTTGGGCCAAAGAACTGGGTATTCAAATTGTTCACTGCAGCGCCAGTGATAATAAGCTTTTTTTACCGTTTATACCGAGGAACCTGCAGGCCGAAGGTGGCGTGATTCACGGGGGGATTATCGGTTCTTTGCTTCATGATGCGGGTTTGTCGTTGGCGGCAGCAAGTGTGTTAGAGTCTGATCAGGGCGCTCTGCGTTGTCTTGATTTTCAGGTTAACTATTTAAAAGCGGCCAAAGACTGTGATCTTACCGCCAGTGCGCGCGTTTTGCGGCAAAGTCGTAAATTTGTTTTTATCCAGGCTGAAGTGCTGGATCCTGAGCAGCAGGTGGTGGCAGTTGCCCGTGTGCTTTTTGCTATTTCAAAAGCAGACAGTCCCGCCAAAACGATTACACCCTATGCGCAACGGGACAGCGTGGTGATGCTGACAAGCAATCCTGTAATGGATAATCCAATGCTGGGTATGCTGAACACTAATATGCAATCCCGCCGACCAGGTTTTTCAGCGGCATCTGTGGGCAAAGGAACTTGCCTTATTCAGGTTGAAGATTTACCTGTTAATAGAAACTATAAAGGCGAGATTGCGTATGGCGCACAAATTTTTGCTGCCGACAGCGCGGGGGTGTTTAGCAGTTTCACCTCAGGTGAGCCGATCAAACGCGCGGCAACGGTTGATCTGAAACTGACATTTTGTGAGCCAGTTAGAAACGAAGGCTTGAACGTATTAGGTGAAAGTCTGGTGCTGAATGATAATCTGATTCACCACCAGCTTTCTATTTTTGGCAAGGAGTCGTTGGCATTAAAAGCCTTCGGAACTATGACCTTAGCTGTATAGGCCATAGAGCCGAATAAATCCGAGGCGTGGGAAAAACTAAAACGTACAATTTTAAGTCTCAGAGAAACTCAGGTTTGAATCCGTCTTTCAATGCCGGTCAAAGCCAGAATACGCGTGGCTATTTCTTCGATGGACATGTCTGTGGTGTTCAGGAAGGGAATGCCTTCTTTGTTGAAAATTGCCTCTGCGCCTCGCACTTCAGTGTCACATTGCGAGAACGAAGCGTAGCGGCTGTTGGCCATGCGTTCGGTGCGAATGGAGTTCAGACGACCACTGTCAATGGTCAAGCCGAACAGTTTGTCTTTATGGGCTCGGAGCGCTTTAGGCAGACAAAGATCATCGATATCATTTTCTGTTAAAGGGTAGTTGGCCGTGCAAATACCAAATTGCAGGGCCAAATACAGGCTGGTGGGAGTTTTGCCGCTGCGTGAAACGCCGATCAGAATGATATCCGCCTGGTCATAATTTCGTGTGCGAGCACCATCGTCATTGTCCAGCGTGAAATCAATCGCCTGGAGCCTGATTTTATAACTTTCCTTGTCTATGATCGTGCGTGATTTTCCTACTGAGTAGGACGATGCTGAGCCTAATTCTTTTTCAAGCGGGCTGATAAACGCAGTAAAAATATCAATCATGAAACCCTTGCATGCAGTGATTTGGGCTCTGATGTCCTGATTGACAATGGTGTCAAAAATAATGGGGCGGCATCCGGTTTGTTCGGCGGTTTTGTTGATTTTGGCTATGGCTGCCTGCGCTTCCTGTTGTGAATTAACGTAGGGGATGGTGATCTGCTCAAAATCGATGTGACCAAATTGAGACAGCAAACTGCGGCCGAGCGCTTCTGCCGTCAGGCCGGTGCCGTCTGATATGAAAAAGGCGGTTCTTCTCATGATTTCATCCTTTTATTCACAGTAAGTTATCGTTTGGAAGTTTACTGGTTTTTGATTCGTCAGTACTAAAATGAGGAAGTAATTTGCATTTATATTTTGTATTATGTCTTCCTTTAAATGACAGCGGTGCAAGCCACGCTTCGGCTTGGATTTGTCTTGACTGAAAAAACACATCCCTGGCTCAAAAGGCACAGGGAAAGCGCCTCTGGCCATTGCCTTTTAATCGGGGTGTGACGTGCAGAGGTGTTATTAGCACACAGAAAGATTAGGGGGAAAGACTTTGAGCAATAATGTCGTTTGGTT
This sequence comes from Pseudomonadales bacterium, assembly GCA_036802845.1. Taxonomy (GTDB): domain Bacteria; phylum Pseudomonadota; class Gammaproteobacteria; order Pseudomonadales; family UBA3067; genus DAIRVL01. Next base: position 12,084 of record DAIRVL010000055.1, read on the forward strand.
CGAAAATCTGGGCATGCAGGACGTGGATCGAGTCGGGGGAAAAAATGCGTCTCTTGGTGAAATGATCAGTCATCTCTCGTCTGCAGGCGTTTCTGTGCCACGGGGATTTGCTACTACAGCAAGTGCCTACCGTACTTTTCTGGCGCATGAACAGTTGGATCAGAAAATTAACAAGGCGCTTTCCCAACTGAATATTGACGATGTTGTTGAGCTGGCCCGGGTGGGCAGTCAGATTCGCCAATGGATTATTGAAACGCCTCTTCCTCATGATCTGGAAACAGATATCCGTGCTGCTTACAAGGAACTTGCAGGGAGTGCTTCAAATCTGGCGGTGGCCGTGCGTTCGAGTGCCACAGCAGAAGATTTGCCGGATGCCTCTTTTGCCGGGCAACAGGAAACCTTCCTGAATATTCGTGGCGCAGATAATGTCGTTATTGCGGTAAAAGAAGTATTTGCCTCCTTGTTTAATGATCGCGCCATTGCCTACCGCGAACATCAGGGTTTTGATCACCATCTGGTCGCATTGTCGGCAGGCATACAGCGCATGGTTCACAGTGAAAGCGGATCCAGTGGTGTTATGTTTACCCTGGATACTGAGTCGGGTTTCCGCGATGTCGTGTTTATCACTGCCTCCTATGGTTTGGGTGAAACCGTTGTCCAAGGCGCGGTCAATCCTGATGAATTTTATGTTTACAAACCTTCACTGGCACATAACCGCTCGTCTATTATCCGTCGAAACAGAGGTAGCAAGGCCATTAAAATGGTTTATGCTGACTCGCATCAGGTGGGTCGCTCGGTGCTTACCGTTGATGTTGATAAAGCTGAAAGCGCCGTATTTTGTATTACTGATGAAGATGTTGTTGAGCTGGCCAAGCAGGCCGTTATTATTGAAAAACACTACAACAAACCCATGGATATTGAATGGGCCAAAGACGGTGAAGACGGCAAACTGTTTATTGTTCAGGCACGTCCCGAAACAGTGAAGAGCCGTGAATCCTCATCCATGGTGCGTTACTTATTAAAAGAAAAGGGTAAGGTGCTGGCTGAAGGCCGTAGTATTGGTCAAAAAATTGGTGGTGGGCCCGTACGCGTTCTGCGTAATATCCACGAAATGGAAAAGTTTCAAACCGGCGATGTTTTGGTTGCCGACATGACCGATCCTGACTGGGAACCCATTATGAAACGGGCGGCGGCAATCGTAACCAATCGCGGCGGTCGCACCTGTCATGCGGCCATTATTGCCCGGGAATTAGGTATTCCTGCGGTGGTAGGATGTGCTGATGCCACCGATGTTCTTGAAGAAGGCAAGGAAATTACCGTTTCTTGTGCAGAGGGCGACACCGGATTTATTTATGAAGGCTTGCTGCACTTTGATATTCAATCCAGCAGCATAGAGTCAATGCCTGCGCTACCTTTTAGTATCATGATGAACGTAGGCAATCCTGATCGCGCCTTTAATTTTCAAACGCTGCCCCATAAAGGCATTGGTTTGGCACGGCTGGAATTTATCATCAACCGTATGATTGGTGTGCATCCCAAAGCCTTATTGAATTACGATACCCTGCCTTCTGAGGTACAAAAAGCCATAGAACGTCGTATTTCCGGGTATGCGAGCCCGGTTGATTTTTATGTTGAAAAACTGGTCGAAGGTATCGCTACACTGGGTGCGGCCTTTGCGCCAGAGCGTGTTATCGTGCGTTTATCAGATTTTAAATCAAATGAATATGCCAATTTGATTGGTGGTTCGCTGTATGAACCGCATGAAGAAAACCCCATGCTGGGTTTCCGGGGCGCATCGCGTTATATCTCGGAGAGTTTCCGTGACTGTTTTGAACTAGAGTGCCGCGCTCTTAAGCGTGTGCGTGAAGACTTTGGTTTAAGCAATATTGAAGTGATGGTGCCTTTTGTCCGTACGCCTGACGAAGCCAAAAAAGTGGTGGAATTGCTCGCTGCCAATGGGCTTAAGCGTGGTGAAAATGGTTTAAGAGTGATTATGATGTGTGAAATACCATCAAATGCCATTCTGGCCGAGGAATTTTTGCAGTATTTTGACGGGTTTTCTATCGGCTCAAATGATTTGACGCAGCTAACGCTTGGGCTTGACCGTGATTCTGGCATCATTTCCCATTTGTTTGATGAACGTGATCCCGCCGTTAAGTATTTGCTCAAACGCGCAATTGATGCCTGTAATTCAGCCGGCAAGTATGTGGGTATCTGTGGTCAGGGCCCTTCTGATCATCCTGATCTTGCCCGCTGGTTGATGGATATTGGGATTGATAGCATTTCATTGAACCCGGATTCAGTGCTGCAAACGTGGTTTTACCTTGCGGAAAAACATGGCAGTTAAGTAAAACAATTTTAGGATTACCCAAAAAAGCCGATATGAGTATCGGCTTTTTTTGTGGCTTACGGTTAATGCTGCGGAATAAGCTGTTCTGCAGTGTTCAATTATTTGAAGCGGAAGACGCCTTGATCTTGCGTATTTTTAACGACTGTTTTTTCATGAGATTGACCAAGGTTTTTCTTGGTATAAAGCGGGTTATAAATGCCGTGAGTGTTGTCGCTCGACCTGGCGTGCATACGAGTTTGCCTTGCATTACCGCATCAAAACCGGCATTGGCAACGCTTTGTGCATCCAGCCATTGGTTTTTCGGGATGCGATTGACCAGATCACGCGTGCCGGTCACGTCATGGAATTCGGTATAGGTCAGCCCTGGGCACAGGGCGCAGACATTAACGCCTGAATCACCAGCCTCTGCTTGCAGGGT
>DAIRVL010000056.1:0-14792 GCA_036802845.1 Pseudomonadales bacterium
AAAAATCACCCATACGATAAAACAGCAGCTCGTTTGGGTGTTCGCTTTTTGTCTGCAAATACTGTTGCATCATTGGGGTGTGGGTAAGCATCGTTTCGTCTGACATCTGAATTGCCCCAAACTTAAAAGGGCACATAATAGCACTCGGAGAAAAATTGAATAAACCCAAACAAAACAGGCGCACTTTGTTCGATTCTTTTGGGACAAATCTGGAGCAATGAAACCGTTATGTCGGACATTTTTATGCATGACTACCGTGATGCTGTGAGCAGAGATACGTTGTTAGAAAAATTAAAGCAGCGTGTCTTGGTTAAGGATTGGCGCATTGTTACGGCGGAATCGTGTACGGGGGGCGGTCTTGCCAAGGCTTTAACTGAATTGGAGGGCGCTTCCGCCTGGTTTGAAAGCGGTTTTGTAACCTATTCCAATCAGGCAAAACAAACTTTACTGGCTGTTCAGGCACAAACCTTGGAGTGTTACGGCGCGGTGAGTCAGCAAACAGTGGAAGAAATGGCCAAGGGCGCGCTGGCCCGGACACAGGCAGATCTGAGCGTGGCGGTGAGTGGGATTGCGGGTCCCGGCGGCGGCACTGTCGAAAAACCAGTAGGCACAGTGTGGTTCGCGTGGAGTAAAGCCAAGGGCGGCACCGACGTTTATTCTTGTCGGTTTTTCGGTGAGCGTCATCAAGTGCGGGAACAGGCCATTGATGTGGCCTTGCAAGGTTTGCTGCGATGTCTGGATGGAGCGTTGTAAAGTACAGTTTTGGTGTTTATAAAGACGGAACGCTAAATAGGATAAGCAAAAACTTCCAAAAGAAAAAAAACCTGCCATAATGCTGTCCATAAAGACAGTTGTTATTGGTGTTGTAAACCGAAATACAATGGGTAAGTTGGTCGAAATCTGGATAAATGATGTTTAACTTAGGAACCGGTAGAAATGGATCAAAATAAAGATAAAGCATTAAGCGCCGCATTAGCGCAAATTGATAGGCAATTTGGCAAGGGATCCGTCATGCGCCTGGGAGACAAACAGCATGTGGCGATTCCTGCAATATCTACGGGCTCCTTGGGGCTGGACATCGCGCTAGGTATTGGGGGCTTGCCCAGAGGTCGTATTGTCGAAATTTTTGGACCGGAATCTTCGGGCAAAACAACGTTGAGTCTGCAGGTAATTGCAGAAGCGCAAAAAAAAGGAGGTGTATGCGCATTTATAGATGCTGAGCATGCATTGGATCCTGAATACGCCGAAAAACTGGGCGTAAAGTTGTCTGACTTATTGGTGTCGCAACCCGATACGGGTGAGCAGGCATTAGAAATAACCGACATGTTGGTTCGATCCAATGCGATTGATGTGATTGTAATAGATTCCGTTGCTGCGCTGACGCCGCGTGCTGAAATAGAAGGCGAAATGGGTGATTCGCACATGGGCTTGCAAGCGCGTTTGATGTCGCAGGCGCTGAGAAAAATTACAGGCAATATTAAAAATGCCAATTGTCTGGTGATTTTTATCAATCAGATTCGTATGAAAATCGGCGTGATGTTTGGTAACCCTGAAACCACAACGGGCGGTAACGCGTTAAAATTCTACGCTTCAGTGCGTTTGGATATCCGTCGTATCGGAGCAGTCAAAGTCGGTGAAGAAATTATCGGCAATGAAACACGGGTTAAAGTGGTTAAAAATAAAGTTGCGCCGCCCTTTAAACAGACGGAATTTCAGATTCTGTATGGGGAAGGTATAAATCGTGACGCGGAAATTATTGATCTGGGGGTTAAGCTCGAATTGATCGAAAAATCAGGTGCCTGGTATGCCTACAAAGGTGAGAAAATTGGGCAGGGAAAAAGTAATGCCGGTCAGTTTCTGCGTGAACATAAAGATATTGCTGCCGAGATAGAGAGCGCTATTCGCACCCAGTTGCTGGTTAATTCGCAAGCGGCTCGGGATATTCTTGCAGGACAGAGCATAAGCGATGCTGTTGTCACGGATGAATGATGCACGTCGAGAGTGAGAGCGCTCAGAGCAGAAAAGTAATTTCAGAGTTGCGAGATACTGCTTTGAAATTGTTGGCGCGGCGTGAGCACTCTCGTTTTGAGTTGTCGCAGAAATTACAAAAAATAAGCGGACAACTTGAAGCTATTGAATTTTTGTTGGATGAGTTGAGTGAAAAGAATTATCTCAGCGACCTCCGTTTCGCTGAGAGCTATATCCGTATGCGGATGCATAAAGGGATGGGGCCGGTAAAAATTCGCTACGAACTACGGCAGCGGGGCGTGGATGAGCAATTGATTGCACAGACGATCTTGCAAGCAATCGATTGGGAGGAGTTGCTGCAGGAGCTTTGTGAAAAAAGGCAGCATAACGGCGCGCCGCTTGCTAAAAATGAGCATGAAAAACAAATACGATTTTGGCTGCAGCGTGGTTTTGATTACGAACAAATTCGACGCGTATTATCAAGAAGACCGGTTTGAATTTCTAACTGTTTCTTTCAACGGCAAGCAAGGCAAGATTTTCCAGTGCTGTGCGATAAGTTGACAGTGGTATAGCCTCCAGTGCTTGAATCGCTAGAGAGGACTCTTTTAAGGCAAACTGACGCGTGTATTCAATAGCCCCCGAAGTTTTGACAATGTTGATAATATCATCCAGATGACCTAATCCACCTTCTTTTATGACGGTGCGAATAAGGGCGCTTTGTGTAGCTGTTCCATTGTTGAGCGTATAAATGAGAGGCATGGTGGGTTTGCCTTCTGCCAGATCATCCCCAATGTTTTTCCCCATTTCTTCAGCGGATCCGGTGTAATCAAGAATATCATCGGTTAACTGAAAAGCAGCGCCCATATGGCGAGCATAGGACACCATGGCATCGACTTGTTGTGTGGAGGCATTGGCCAGTATCGCACCGCTTTGTGCGGCCACTTCAAACATCTTGGCTGTTTTATAGCGGATAACCTTTAAATAACTTTCTTCAGTGGTGTCGGGGTCATGAATATTAATCAGTTGTAATACTTCACCTTCGCTGATCATATTGGTCGCATCAGCGAGTACTTCCATCAGTCGCAGGTCCCCGACAGACACGATCATCTGAAATGATCGGGAAATAAGAAAGTCGCCGATGAGAACACTATGCGGATTGCCCCAGAGGCTGTTGACGGTCGCGTTACCACGCCGCATGACAGATTGATCGACTACGTCATCATGCAAAAGTGTTGCTGTATGAAGAAATTCAGTAATTGCGCCAATGGTGATGTGGTGAGTGCCGGTGTAACCACAGGCATGGGCGGCAAGAAGGCAAACTAAAGGACGCAAACGTTTGCCGCCACTGTTGATAATATAATGCCCGACTTCGCCAATCAGAGGGACGTTTGAGCTGAGTTGTCGCAAGATGAGTGCATTAACAGCATCAAAATCAGAGGAAACGATAGAGCGAATAGTGGAGAATTCCATAGAGTAGGCGACTTGAATATAAAATTAAAACGAAACGGCATGCTATGAGGGCAGCTCTGACCTGTCAAGTTATATGAGGCGGGGTAACTCCATGGAACAGATTCAGAAAGACAGATTCAAGATAAGAATGATTTCAATCAGACCCTTAATTGAGCACTGAATTGTTTGCCTGAGCTATAATCAATCGGCGGTAAGAGCAGGAACTACCTTTGTATGGTGGTAAAGATATGGCTTGCTATGGTGGTGGCATTTGCTATAAAATCCACGCCCCTATATCCCATGGTTATTTAATAACTTGGCCTTGGCGATAACAGTTAATCGAAGCTAAAGGTCGTTTCATCTTGCTGACTAAGAAAGATGGAAGTAAATCGGGTCCTTTAGAGAGTGGTAGAATTTCACGGAGTCAGGTATGTACGCAGTTATAGTAAGCGGCGGTAAGCAGCATCGAGTTACTGAAGGTGAAACCCTCAAGCTGGAGTTATTAGAGGGTGAGCTGGGCAAGGTAATTAACTTTGATAAAATATTGCTGGTCACCAACGGTGATGAAATTACAATTGGGGCTCCTTATGTTACCAGTGGCAAAGTGAGCGCAGAAATTATTGCGCATGGTCGTCACGATAAAATCAGGATTGTAAAATTCAGACGACGTAAGCATTTTCGCAAGCAGATGGGGCATCGTCAGTGGTTTACAGAAGTTAAAATTACCGGTATCAGCGCATAATTAGCGCGTTTATCCGAAAGGAGTATTTCAATGGCACATAAGAAAGCAGGCGGTAGTACCCGTAACGGTCGTGATTCAGAATCCAAACGTTTGGGCGTGAAACGATTTGGTGGGGAATTGGTTACTGCAGGTAGTATCATTATTCGCCAACGCGGCACACAAGTTAATCCAGGTCTGAATGTTGGGTGTGGGACAGATCATACTCTGTTTGCTAAAACAAATGGCACGGTTAAGTTTGAAACCAAAGGCCCATTCAGTCGTAAATATGTTTCTATTGTTCCTGTTGCCTAAAGGGTGATATCAGGAAAGATAAAGTAAAAATATCTGGCCGAATCTTTGGGATTTAGCTACAGGCCCTGCCAGAAATGGCGGGGCCTTTTTGTTTGTGCATCAATATCACAGATTTCCCGGACTGAATGATTGGTATGCGCAATGAACGATCGAAACAATAGCCTTATACTGCGCGGGTACTCGTCAAGTGGAGCAATACGATGAAATTTATCGATGAAGCCGTTATTCAAATAGAAGCAGGTGCTGGTGGTAATGGCTGTTTAAGTTTTCGTCGTGAAAAATATGAGCCTATGGGTGGGCCAAATGGCGGTAATGGGGGCAGTGGGGGCAGTGTCATTCTGCGAGCAGACAGTGGCGCTGGAACCTTAATTGATTACCGTTATACCCGACGTTTTAAAGCGCAGCGAGGTGAGGGTGGCGGGAGTGCAAACTGTACGGGTAAAAGTGGCGAGGACTTGAGGCTGCTTGTACCTGTAGGAACCACCATTATTGATGAAGATACTGAAGAAATACTGGCCGATCTCGTAACTCATGGTCAGGAAGTGATTGTTGCTAAAGGTGGGCACGGCGGCGCAGGAAATGCCATGTTTAAAAGCAGCGTCAACCGTTCGCCCAGAAAGACAACCAAAGGAAAAGAAGGTGAAAGTCGAAATCTGCGACTGGAACTGAAAGTCTTGGCTGATGTGGGCTTGTTGGGTCTGCCTAATGCAGGCAAGTCTACCTTTATTCGCGCCGTGTCGGCGGCAAAACCCAAAGTAGCTGATTATCCATTTACTACACTGGTGCCTAATCTCGGAGTGGTATCGGTAAGTCGTCTTCAGCAATTTATTATTGCAGACATACCGGGTTTGATTGAAGGTGCGGCAGAAGGCGCAGGCTTGGGCGTACGTTTTCTTAAACACTTGGCGCGTACGCGTGTGTTATTGCATCTGGTTGACGTGGCGCCCCCTGATGGATCTGACCCTGTCGACAGTGCACGAGTCATTATTCAGGAATTGGAGCGATTCAGCCCGACCTTAGCGAGTCAGCCTCGATGGCTGGTGCTTAATAAAATGGATTTAGTGCCTGAGGAAGAGAGGGCTAATTTGTGCCAACGTATCGTGGATGACTTGCATTGGGAGGGTCCGGTGTTCGCTCTTTCAGCGATTAATCGCCAAGGTACGGAAGACTTGTGTTTTAAAGTCATGCAGTACCTTGAAGAATATGCTCAACGTTGCGCGGAAGATGTCGATTTTGCGCGGCAGGAAGAAGAGCGTCGAGAAAAACTTGCGCAGGAATCACGTACAAAAATAAAAGAACTATCGGATCGCCGTGCCTTGGAAAGGGAGCAGGGTAACGCCCAGGTAGATGACGATTACGACGATGAAGAAGATGATGTCGACGTATTTTATGTGCAATAAAGTCTTCATTAAAGCGTGTGTAATCGCTAGTAAGAGGGTGTGATGAGTGTGGCGCGGGAAAAGCTAAAGGGTACGCGACGTTGCGTTGTTAAAATCGGCAGCGCCTTGTTAACTAACAATGGCCGAGGATTAAATGAAACAGGGGTCTTTGGCTGGGTAGAGCAAATTGCACAGTTGCGAGCGAAAGGAGTGGAAGTCGTGGTCGTGTCTTCGGGGGCGGTCGCCGCAGGCATGGTTACGCTGGGTTTTAATACGCGTCCCAAGGAAATTCACTTGTTACAGGCTGCAGCGGCTGTGGGGCAGATGGGGCTGATTCAACTGTATGAAAGTTGTTTTAAGCGTTTTGGTCTGCATACGGCGCAAGTGTTGTTAACGCATGATGATCTGGCGAATCGTACCCGTTATCTGAACGCGCGCAGCGCCTTGAAATCACTTCTGGAGTTAGGGGTGGTTCCCGTGGTGAATGAAAACGATACTGTAGTCACTGATGAAATTCGCTTGGGCGATAATGATACGCTGGGTGCGCTGGTAGCTAATTTGATTGAAGCGGATTTATTGCTTGTGCTAACGGATCAGGATGGTTTGTTTGAGCAGGATCCACGTGACAACCCTCATGCGAAATTGATTTCGGAGGCGCGCGCAGCCGATGCGACGCTTGATGCCATGGCGGGAGGCAGTCGCAGTGGTTTGGGTCGGGGTGGTATGGCGACAAAACTCCGCGCTGCACGTTTGGCTGCATGTTCCGGAGCGAGTACCGTGCTCGTTAATGGGCGTATTGAGCATGTTATTAATCGCGTGCTTGATGCGGAAACGATGGGTACTTTATTGCTGGCGGATCAATCGATGATGGCCGCACGTAAATTGTGGCTGGCGGGACATCTGCAAATGAAAGGTGAGCTTGTGCTTGATGCCGGCGCCGTAAGGGTGTTACGAGAAGGCGGCAAGAGTTTGCTGGCGGTGGGTGTAAAACACGTATCTGGGCGGTTTTTGCGGGGCGAAATGGTACGTTGTGTTGATGAACAAGGCGTAGCCATAGCGTGCGGTTTGATTAATTATCCATCTGACGAGGCAGCCAGAATTGTCGGGAAAAACAGCAATGAGTTTGAGAAGGTGCTGGGGTATTTGGCTGAAGCGGAATTGGTGCATAGGGATAATCTGGTGCTCATATAAGCAAAACATAAAGAGTCGAGGCATAAAAAAACCGGCTAAGGCCGGTTTTTAACTGCAATGCTAAAGATTAATTTATGCCAGAAAGCCTAGAGGCTTAAACTCGTTTAAGCCATTGCTTTAATTTTTGTATTCAGGCGACTCTTGTGACGAGCGGCTTTGTTTTTGTGAATGATTCCTTTGGTCGCCATGCTGTCAATAACAGGTACAGCCGCCTTGAAAGCCGTTGTTGCTTCTTCTTTATTGCCGCCTTCAATCGCCTTGAGGGTATTTTTGATATAAGTGCGCACTTTCGAGCGCATCGATACGTTGCCCTGACGACGCACTTCGGCTTGTTTTGCTCGCTTTTTTGCTTGCGGTGAGTTAGCCAATGCCGTACTCCTAGGAATTAAAAAATAAGGTTAGTAGTAATGTGCAAACTAGGTTCGCGCTATAAAAGTTGCGGGACTATGCCCGTTTTTTCTTTTGCTGTCAATCGTATTCCAATAACACTTGGATGCTCCCTGTATTTCAGCCTTTCAAAAATAAACTCATGCATGGCTGAATCGGCAGAAAATAAAGAATTCGAGTGTTATATGTTCAGAATTTTTGTGTGTACGAGTATTCGGCCTGTGCAATCCTAGTTTAGCGTAGAACAAAACTGGTGCCTCGTGGGTTCGTCCATTACAATCGGCCGCTCGGCGCTGAAGCAATGGGGATTTGCGTAGAGTTAATGCCTGCCAAGGGGGAGTCAGTGTGCGACGAATAAAAAAGAGGTTTTGTGAACGATAGCGAACAGGATGTTGAAAAGACCTTGAAAAAAGAGGGAAAAGGTCGTGATGGCATGATGAAATCTGTCAGCGTGGTCAGTGCCCTGACCATGCTGTCACGCGTTTCGGGTTTGATCAGAGATGTCATCGTTGCGTCCATTTTTGGAACCAGCATGGGGGCTGATGCTTTTTTTGTGGCATTTAAAATACCAAATTTTATGCGCCGCTTGTTTGCCGAAGGGGCTTTTGCTCAGGCCTTTGTGCCCGTGCTGACTGAGTATAAAACTACACGCACGCACGATGAGGTGCAGGAGCTGGTGAATTACGTCGCCGGTGCTTTGTCGCTTATTCTGGGTTTGCTGACCATAGTGGCCGTTTTGGCCGCGCCGATTGTTATTATCGTATTCGCTCCAGGTTTTACGTCTGAACCGGACAAGCTCCATCTGGCGGGAGAAATGTTGCGACTGACATTCCCGTATTTGATGTTGATTTCATTAACGGCGTTTGCCGGGAGCATTCTTAACAGTTACGGTCGTTTTGCCGTGCCCGCGTTTGCGCCAGTGATACTTAATGTATGCCTTATCGGATGTGCGCTCTGGTTGTCGCCCTTGATGATAGAGCCGGCAAATGCCTTGGCGTGGGGCGTTTTAATGGCGGGTGTGTTGCAACTGTTATTACACTTGCCTTTTTTGGCCAGGATTCGTTTGCTACCAATTCCGTCGTTTTCCTTGTCGCACTTGCGTCAGCATGAGGGTGTCCGGCGAATTATTACACTGATGGTGCCGGCCATGTTTGGTGTCTCGGTCAGTCAGATCAATCTTCTACTTGATACCGTGCTGGCTTCGTTTCTGGTGACGGGTAGTGTGTCGTGGCTTTATTTTTCCGATCGTCTGGTTGAATTGCCCTTGGGCGTGATTGGTATTGCGCTGGCAACGGTGATTTTGCCCAGTTTAGCGGAAAAACATACAAATCAATCGCCCCAGGCGTTTGCCAAAACCTTGGATTGGGCAATGCGTGTTGTGCTGCTCATTGGTGTGCCGGCCGCCGTGGCGCTTTTTGTGCTTGCCGAACCTATTCTTGCGGTATTGTTTCAACGCGGGGCCTTTGGTGCTCATGATGTTGCGATGGCCGCACAAAGTTTGCGCGCATACACCGTGGGTTTATTGGCCTTTATGCTGATTAAAGTGTTGGCACCGGGTTATTACGCCCGTCAGGATATAAAAACGCCGGTGAAGATTGGCATCAAGGCGATGGTGGCCAATATGATTTTGAATCTTTTGCTGATTGGTCCCCTGGCTCATGCCGGTCTGGCCTTGGCAACATCTATTGCCGCTTTTCTTAATGCGGGCTGGTTGTTGATGGGATTGCGTCGTCAGGGTGTATTTTTCTTTCAGCCGGGCTGGCCCTTGTTTTTGCTGCGCTTGTTGATTGCGACCAGTGCCATGGTGGGTGTCTTATTTTGGCTGTGGGAAGATATGCAACAATGGTTGGCGTGGGGGCTTTTTGATCGTGTCTGGCATATGACGCTGATGATATTTGTGGGCACATCGGCCTACGTTGGTGTGCTCTATGTGCTTGGGGTGCGTCGTCGGCATATTATGGGAAGGTGATGATGACCAAGCGTCTAATTGATGGGGACCGCATCCACGGGATAGTGACTGTACAGTCTGAGATTATCCTTTATACTCGCCAGTTTGTGATTAACTGCAGGGCGGCTGTTGCCATCGTTTGATTCATGGAGCTTATCCAAGGCATAAAAAAATTTCGTGCGCCTGCGTCAGGGCTTGCGGCGACCATTGGCAATTTTGACGGCGTGCACTGTGGGCACCGTACGCTGGTGAGTCGTCTGGTCAACTACGGACAAGAACACGGCCTGCCGTCCATGGTGATGATTTTTGAGCCCCAGCCTCTGGAGTTCTTTGAGCCAAAGTTGGCACCTCCTCGTATCATGAGCTTTGAGGATAAAGTCGCCGCACTGGCTGAATTGGGTGTCGACTATGTATTGCTCCTGCCCTTTGACGAAGCTTTTAGTCAGCAAAGCCCCGAACAGTTTATTGTGGAACTGCTGGTGCAGGGGGCGCAGGTCAAGCATCTTATAATTGGCGATGACTTTCGTTTTGGAAAATGCCGGGCGGGCGACTTTCAATTATTGTTTGAGACCGGCAAGCATTACGGTTTTTCGGTTGAGAATACCGCATCTATCGTGATCGACGGGCAGCGCGTGAGTAGTACACGGGTCAGGCACTTGCTGGCGCAGGGGGATTTTGATCAAGCGGCACAGCTCTTGGGCGCCCCTTTTTCCATACGTGGCCCAGTAATTCATGGACGGGCTCTGGGTCGCACCATTGATGTTCCCACCGCCAATATTCTGCTGAATCGTTTAAAATCGCCGGTGCAAGGCGTGTTTGTGGTCGACTGGCTGGATCAGGAAGGGCGTACTTGTCAGGGTGTTGCCAACGTGGGTACTCGTCCGACGGTCAATGGCCAGGGTGAGCTGCTTGAGGTGCATCTGTTTGATTGTGACGACGATCTTTATGGCGTGGAAGCTCAGGTCACCTTTTTGAAAAAATTGCGCGACGAACAGCGCTTCAGTGATGTTGAACAACTGAAAAACCAGATAGGAAAAGATATTGAGCAGGCGCGTGTTTTTTTGGCTGCACGCACCTGTACGAATTAATCCGACACACCCCATGATTGGTTATGCCCAATGAGTGATTATAAACAGACCTTGAATCTTCCCAATACGTCTTTTCCCATGAAGGCCAACCTGTCGCAAAAAGAACCCGAATGTTTGCGTCACTGGCAGCAGGTGGGTTTGTATCAAAAAATGCGTGAACAGGGGCGGGGACGTCCCTTGTTTGTGCTGCATGATGGCCCGCCTTACGCTAACGGTGATATTCATATCGGCCATGCCGTGAATAAAATCCTTAAAGATATAATCATCAAATCCAAAACACTCAGCGGTTTTGATGCGCCTTATGTGCCTGGCTGGGATTGTCATGGGCTGCCTATTGAGCTGAATGTAGAGAAAAAAGTCGGCAAGGCCGGTGTTAAAATCGGCGCGGCGGAATTTCGTCAGGCCTGCCGAGACTATGCCAAAAAGCAGGTCGATGGTCAGCGCCAGGATTTTATCCGTCTGGGCGTGTTAGGTGACTGGGATCATCCCTATCTCACCATGGACTATAGCTTTGAGGCCGATATTATTCGTACTTTGGGTAAGGTGGTTGAAAACGGCCATCTCCACAAAGGTGCAAAACCTGTGCACTGGTGTATGGATTGTGCGTCCGCATTGGCTGAGGCCGAGGTGGAATATCAGGATAAAAACTCTCATGCCATTGATGTGGGTTTTGAAGTGGCGCAGAACGACGAACTGGCGCAACGTTTGGCCATTTCCCTGCCACCGGATTTGCCGGTATATGTGGTGATCTGGACCACAACACCCTGGACCTTGCCTGCCAACCAGGCGGTTGCCCTGCACCCTGAATTTGAGTACAGCCTGATACGTGGGCGTCAGTTGGATAGAAACATCGCACTGATTGTAGCGAGCAGTTTAAAAGACGCAGTGATTCAGCGTTTTAATTTGCAGGAAAACGACGTTCTGGCAAGTTTTACCGGTGCTTCGTTGGCGGGCTTGGCCTTGAAGCACCCGTTTTACGCACGTCAGGTGCCTGTCATTCTGGGTGAGCATGTTACGGCGGATGCAGGCACCGGTGCAGTGCATACGGCACCGGGTCACGGCCAGGAGGATTTTGTTATTGGTCAGAAGTACGATTTACCGGTGGAAAATCCGGTGGATGCTTCGGGGGTGTATTTGCCCAATACCGAACTGTTTGCCGGCATTCATGTGAATGCAGCCAATGAAAAAATTATTGAGCTGTTAAAAGAAAAGCAGTGTTTGTTTGGCCATGAAAAAATTTCCCATAGCTTCCCGCATTGCTGGCGGCATAAAACACCGCTGATTTTTCGTGCCACGCCGCAGTGGTTTATCAGCATGGAGCAGAACGGTTTGCGCTCTCGCGCAGAAGCCTTGATCGAAGGGGTGCAATGGTTGCCAGACTGGGGCAAAGCACGCATTCTGGGCATGGTCAGCAATCGTCCTGACTGGTGTATTTCACGTCAGCGAACCTGGGGTGTGCCGATTACCTTGTTCGTACATAAAGAAACGGGTGCCCTGCATCCACAGACCTCACGTTTGATTGAAGAGGTCGCCCGTCGGGTGGAGTTATCCGGTATTGAGGCCTGGTTTTCCCTTGATGCGACGGAATTGTTGGGCGCTGAGGCAGCTGCGTATGACAAAGTCATGGATACGCTGGATGTGTGGTTCGATTCCGGCGTGACCCATGCCTGTGTTCTGGCGCGGCGACCTGAACTGGCTTTTCCTGCTGATCTCTATCTCGAAGGGTCGGATCAGCACCGAGGCTGGTTCCAGTCCTCATTGCTCACCAGCGTGGCAACTTGTGATCAGGCGCCTTATCGCGCAGTTTTGACGCATGGTTTTACGGTGGATGAATTTGGTCGCAAGATGTCAAAATCGCTGGGTAATGTGATTGCGCCACAAAAAATCATGAACACACTCGGTGCCGATGTGATCCGTCTTTGGGTGGCTGCCACCGATTATCGCAGCGAAATGAGTGTGTCCGATGAAATTCTCAACCGCATGTCGGATTCCTACCGCCGTATTCGTAATACCAGCCGTTTTCTTCTGGCCAACCTTGATGGTTTTGATCCGGAACAACACAAGGTGCCGGCAGCGCAGATGCTTGAACTGGATCGCTGGGTGCTTGATCGTGCCTTGCAATTGCAGCGTGAGTTCGAAGACGCCTATGACACTTATCAGTTCCATCTCATTTATCAGCGCCTGCATAATTTCTGCGTAGTTGATTTGGGTGGATTTTATCTAAGTATTATCAAAGACCGGCAATACACCTGTCATGCACAGAGTTTGCCGCGTCGCTCGGCACAAACGGCGCTGTATCATGTTGCTGAAGCTATGGTGCGCTGGATTGCGCCGATTCTCAGTTTTACCGCAGAAGAAATATGGGCATGTTTGCCGGGAAAACGCAGCGAGTCGGTGTTTTTGTCAGTCTGGTATGATCAGCTGGACGCATTTGATGCGCAGACCAGTGGCCTGGATCGCGTCTGTTGGGAACAACTGCTCACCTTGAAATCGATTATTAACAAGCAGATTGAGCATGAGCGCAAAAACGGCCAGATTGGTTCGGGTCTGGATGCAGAAGTGTCACTGTATTGTGAACCGGCCTTAAAAACACAGCTGGATCGTTTGGGTGAAGAATTGCGTTTTGTTACTCTAACCTCGGTGGCCTATGTGTTTGCTTTGGCAGACGCGCCAAATGATGCGCTGGAAACGGATATGTCGGGTGTGAAGCTGGTGGTGACACCGTCTGCTCATGCCAAGTGTGTGCGTTGCTGGCATCTGCGTCCCGACGTTGGGCACAATCCAGCGCATCCTGAGCTGTGTGGACGTTGCATAGAAAACGTCGATGGTGAAGGCGAATACAGGTGTTTTGCGTAATGGAAAAGAACATAAAAACAACTACCGTCGAGGAACAAGCGGTCGCACGTGGCATGCTGCATTGGTTGTGGCTGACTCTGGTAGTCATTGTTATTGATCAGCTCACCAAGCAGCTTGCCACGCAGATGCTGCACTTGTATCAGACGATTCATATTCTGCCGGTGTTTAATTTTACCTTGGCACACAACACAGGTGCTGCCTTCAGTTTTCTCAGTGATGCCGGGGGTTGGCAGCGTTGGTTACTTGCCGCTATTGCATTGCTGACCAGTTTGGGAATCACCCTGTGGTTGTGGCGTTTGCCGAAAAATGATCCGTGGATGGCCGTATCGCTGAGTTTGATTCTTGGGGGTGCCATTGGTAATTTGTACGATAGACTTATGCATGGTTACGTGATCGATTTTCTGGATTTTTACTGGGGCACGGCTCATTTTCCGGCATTTAATGTGGCAGATTCTGCTATTACTGTGGGCGCCATACTTATGGCGATTGACGTGATCCGTCATCCAGATAAGTGAGGGCGCTTAAACAAACACGTTTAAACAAGAGAACAAATGAGCGAAAATTTTTCTCCGCTAATAATCAACCTGAACAGCAAAGTCACCCTGCATTTTGCGGTGTTTCTTGATGATGGCGATGAAGTTGATTCGACGTTTCAGCGTCAACCGGGCAGTTTTGTTATGGGTGATGGCAGTTTGTTGCCGGGCTTCGAAAAGCGTTTGCTCGGTTTAAAAGCCGGTGATCAGCAGCAGTTTAAAATTCCGGCCAGCGAAGGTTTTGGTGAGCGCCAGTCGGCCAATATTCAGCGCATGAAACGCAGTGAATTTGGACCGGATCTGACCTTGCAGACAGGCCTGGTACTTGCGTTTGCCCAGCAGGACGGCAAGGAAACGCCTGGTATGGTGCTTATGTTTGATGAGGATGAGGTCGAAGTGGATTTTAATCATCCCTTGGCCGGACGTAATTTAGTCTTTAAAGTGCATGTGCTAGCTGTTGACCACTCACACAATCAGGACGGTATTTAATGGATATCAAACTGGCCAATCCGCGTGGTTTCTGCGCAGGTGTTGATCGCGCAATTGATATTGTCAATCGCGCGCTGGATTTGTACGGCGCACCGGTCTATGTGCGTCATGAAGTGGTGCATAACAAGTTTGTTGTTAACTCACTGAAGGAGCGTGGTGCGGTTTTTGTTGAGGAACTTGACGAAGTGCCCGATGGCCAGTTGGTGATCTTCAGTGCACATGGCGTTTCACAAAAAGTGCAGCAAGAGGCCAAAAACCGGCAATTACGTGTTTTTGATGCCACGTGTCCCTTGGTTACCAAAGTGCATAAAGAAGTACACCATCAGAGTGTGTTGGGCAGAGAGTTGGTTTTGATTGGTCATGCCGGACACCCTGAAGTGGAAGGCACCATGGGGCAGTATCAGGAGTTAAGCAGGGGTGCGATTTACTTGGTGGAAAACTGTTTGGATGTGGCCAAGCGGTACGCAACAG
>DAIRVL010000057.1:0-14768 GCA_036802845.1 Pseudomonadales bacterium
CCCAAAATCTCGATGGTTTGCGTATCCATGCTTTGCGCTCTAACATAATATATACGACATCCGGTGTCTTAAAAAACTGTGCCTCGTCGTGTAGGCATCATAAATATAGGCCATCGTTCTTGTTTAGAATGACTAAACAATAAGTTAACACAACAGTAAATTTAACCGGTTCCGGCACCATACCCCCAAAAAATCGTTAACACTTTTCACACGAAATTTTTACCTCTGCGCCCGCATCAGCGACACACTTTTGATTTGCACAAATACTTTTTTACCCGCGTGCAAGGCAAGTTGCCGGCCTGAGCGTCGGGTTATGCGTGCCAGTAAGGGTACGGTGTGTGTGTTTTCACCCAGCGATAAACGCAGCAGCCATTGCGATACTCCCTGGGGCACGATAGCGTCGATGGTGGCCGGTAGTATATTCAGTATGCTGCTGTCTACGGGTTTGCTTAGCGTTACACTGACATCGGCGGCGGGAATATAAACGCGCACTTGCTGCCCCGGTGTCAGTGCTGACTGCGCAATAAGCAATTGCCCGCCGGGAAATTCAAACGTGCTGAGGTGATCGTCTTCGTCATGTGCGGAAATGTGTCCGGTAATCACACAACCATGATCAAAGTCCGCCGCAAAGGGGCCATCGAGCCGGGCCATTTGTTCTATCAGGGGGCCCTGCGCCACCACGTGGCCTGCCTGCAAACTCACCAGATAATCGGCCAGCCGGGCCACTTCCCGCACCGCATGGCTGACATAAATCATCGGGATGGACAGCTCCTGGTGCAATCGTTCCAGACAGGGCAGAATGTCACTTTTACTGCGTTCATCGAGTGCCGACAGGGGTTCATCGAATAACAGCAGCGATGGGCTGGTGAGCAAGGCGCGGGCAATGGCAACGCGCTGGCGCTCGCCGCCCGACAGTCGTGCGGGATAACGCTCAAGCAGTGATGAAATACCCAGCAAGTCGACCGCTTCATCATAGGACACGTGCCGTTTTGCGGCCGCAATTCGCTTCCAACCGTAGTCGAGATTGCCGCGCACCGTTAAATGCGGAAACAGATTGGCGTCCTGAAAAACATAACCGATGGGGCGCTGGTGCACCGGCACGCAGTGCTGTGTTTCGCTATCCAGCCAACACTCGCCGTTAACCACAATGCGCCCTGTGTGTGGTGTGTCAAGTCCGGCAATACAACGCAGCAAGGTGCTTTTGCCCGAGCCAGAGGCTCCCAACACAGCACACACCCCCTGCCCCGGCAAAACAAGATTAACGTCCAGTCTGAAGTGGCTCAGCGTTTTGACAATTTGCAGTTCGATGCCGCTCATCCCTTGGCCTGCTGCCAACGGTGATTGATAAGATACAGCACCAGCATAATCAGGAATGAGAACAGCAATAAAGCCGCCGCCAATTCGTGGGCCTCCTGGTAATTCATGGCTTCGATAGAATCATACATTGCCGTAGATAAAACACGGGTTTGCCCGGGAATGTTTCCGCCAATCATCAACACCACACCAAATTCACCCACCGTATGGGCAAAGGTCAGTACCAGCGCGCTCAACATCCCGGCACGGGATAAGGGCAGAATGACGGAAAAAAAGCGGTCCAGCGGTGAGGCGCGCAAGGTAGCGGCCGCCTCCCACACATTTTTGTTCACGGTGTCAAAAGCGGCCTGTAAAGGCTGCACCATAAACGGCAAGGAATACAGCACCGACGCGACCACCAGCCCCTTAAAGGTAAAGGGCAGGGTTTCAAGCCCCAGTGTTTGCATAAGCTCTCCCACCGGCCCCTTCGGGCCAAGCAAGACCAGCAAATAAAAACCCAGCACTGTCGGCGGCAAGACCAGCGGCATGGCCACCAAGGCGGCAATTGGCACTTTGAGACGTGAAGAGCTTCGCGTTAACCACCACGCCAGTGGCACACCCAGAATCAATAAGATCAGCGTGGTCACCAGCGCCAGTTGCAGCGTGAGAATAAAAGGCGATAGCGGCATAACAAAAACGTCAGGTCTATGGATTAATGGAGGGCGTCAGTTTTCATGTAAAAAAATACCACCCAAAAGCGGAGCTAATCTAACACACTATTGGGTCAGCGCACTTGTGTGCTTACCCGCGTGCTTTGCACGCTCAGCGCCAGGCATATCCGGCACACTGTAACCAAAGGCGCTAATAATTCTCACCGCCTTTTCGCTACGAAGAAAATCATACAATTTAAACGCGTCGGCATTGTGTTGGGCTGATTTCAGAATCACGACCTGTTGTTCGATGGGATCATGCAGCTCGGCAGGCACGCGCCAGAATGAACCGGAGTGTGCCGGAACTTGTGAAGCCGCAATAAACCCCATGGGCACATTGCCACTGCTGAGGAACTGATACACCTGGGCAATGCTTTCACCCTGAATCAGTTTGGGCCGCAAGCGCTGCCACTGTCCAAGACGCTGCAGAACTTGTTGTGCTGCCAAACCATAAGGGGCTGTTGCGGGATTAGCTATCGCCAGCCGATCGAAGCTATCACTCGCTAACACTTCGCCCTTCGCATCGACCCGTCCCGGCTGGGCACTCCATAACACCAGATGGCCTACGGCATAGGTGAAACGTTTATCAGGCACGGTGTAAGCGTCTTTCTCTAACTTCTGGGGTGATGCTGTATCGGCCGCCAGAAAAAGCGCAAAAGGTGCCCCATTGATTATCTGCGCATAGAGTTTTCCGGTTGAGGCATAACTGGGCACAAGCTCAATGCCGTGTTGCGTTTTAAACGCTGCGCTGATCTGCTCAAAGACAGGGCCGAAATTGGCCGCCACGGCAACATATAGCGCAGAGCTCTTTGCTTGCTCTGCACGCACTAACGGTGTCAAAAAGAAAACCATCAGGATTAAGCTAAGCAAGAACGTCCGTTTTATCTTATTCATCGTCTTCGTTATCGCCTACTTCGGCCACCAATATACCTGTTGCGATCTCGGCGTTCGTCGTCAATGCCAAACAATGATCACGGCCATCAATCAAATAAAGATTAAAGCGTGGGCCCGAAAACACTGACCGGCCATGGGTGACATCGTCATCAAGACAATAACTAAAGTGAACATGCGGGTAGTTGTGACGCAAAATACTGATTACCTGATGCGATGCATACCCACCTTGACGACTTATGCCGCCGCCGGTCCACCCTCGATTGCACATACAACAAATGACAATCGCTGATATGTTGGTCACGATAGCAGTTTTGTCTTCCGCACGATGCATTGAGAAAAGGCGGAAAATTCCAGTGTTTGGTGGCCCGAAGAAATCACCATGAGCCACATCAAAGCATTACTACAATACTCTGGCCAACCTATTTGTACGACAGACGGAAATAAGAGCCAGCTGCGTGATCAATCTGACGCACGAAGGTTTTAGTCGTGCCTTGGCTACCGTTGGCAAGCTGATTGTCATTGATAAAACCTTGCGAGACGGGCATCGTCTTGGTTTTAACCGTCTCGAAGCACGTGTGTTTCACACTACAGCTCTGCTCTTGCAATTTTTATTTATCTTTGCTTCCACGAAATTTTTTGGGTGCAGCCGGACGTGAAGCCGATTTTGATCCGCTATCACTGTAGGGATTTTCACCGGTTTTAAAGATGATTTTGATGGGTGTACCGATGATTTTCAGCGCCTGTCTGAAACTGTTTTCCAGATAACGGCGATAACTTTCGTCAACGTGTTCCGCCTGATTGCCGTGAATAATAATGGTTGGCGGGTTGGAGCCACCAAAGTGCGCGTAACGCAGTTTAATCCGGCGACCGTTGATGGTGGGCGGTTGATGCGCAGCAATGGCATCTTCAAGAAAACGGGTCAATTGTGAGGCGCTGACTCTCACTTGACCCGAGGCATAGGCTTTGTCGATAGAACCGTAAAGATCACCTACACCCGTGCCATGCAAGGCAGAAATGGTGTGAATTTTGGCGAATGAAACAAATTGCAAACGTCGTTTTATTTCGCTTTTAACGTGCTCTTTATGGTGAGTTTCCAAACCATCCCACTTGTTAAGCGCAATCACAATGGCTCGTCCGCGTTCAAGAGCAAAACCAAGCAAGTGCAGATCCTGATCAACAATACCTTCACTCGCATCCAGCACCAGTAACACTACGTCGGCATCATCGATGGCTTGTAAGGCTTTAATAACCGAAAACTTTTCCACCTGTTCGTTTATTTTGCCGCGACGACGGATACCCGCTGTATCAATCAAAGTGTAGTGTTTGCCCTGACGTTCGTAAGGAATGTAAATTGAATCACGTGTTGTGCCGGGCATATCAAAAACCACAACACGGTCTTCACCCAGCATGCGATTAACCAAGGTCGACTTGCCCACATTGGGCCGGCCCAACACGGCTATTTTGGTGCCCGGCGGAGCCTCTTCTTCAGTGGTTTCGTCCGCTTTGGGTAATTGATCAAGCACATATTCAATCAGCTGCTTCACGCCCCGGTTATGGGCTGCGGCAATGGCCATGGGTTCGCCTAAACCCAAGCGGTAGAATTCAGCCAGAGCAAGCTGGGTATCAACACCGTCCGATTTATTGGCTATCAGGTAAATCCTTTTTCCTTCCAGGGCCCGTAAATGTTTAGTAATAGCGAGATCAGCCGGCATCACACCGGCTTTGGCATCGACAATAAACAACACAATATCGGCTTCTGCAATCGCGGTGAGTGACTGATTTACCATAAGACTGTCAACGGACTCTTCGGCCTCGCCGAGTCCGCCGGTGTCAATCACAATAAATTTACGCTCATCAATTGTGCCTTCGCCGTACTGGCGATCACGTGTCAGCCCCGAAAAGTCGGCAACGAGAGCATCTCGACTGCGTGTTAATTGATTAAACAGAGTGGACTTCCCTACATTGGGGCGGCCCACTATGGCTATAACTGGTTTCATGGTGTTGTATCTTGAGTTCTGCTGCCCGGATATGAGTCATGCATCGCGCTGAAATTGCAACGAAGTATAACTAACGTTTTTCAGTCAAAGTGAGTGCTTTAAGAACTCCATGATTTGTTAACAGGTAAAGTGTATCGTCCTTGACCACCACGGGCGTTCGAATACCATTACCCGCTTCCCGCACGATGGGCGTGTACAAGGCTTTATTTTTACTCACAGGATTGGCGCGATCAGAAAGGCCTTGAATACGATGGGTGGCAACAATACGGCCATCGATCTGTGATAGCCAATACAAATAACCTTCTTGGTCGGCGACTACAATATTTTGCCCCATTTTTACTGGCAGGGTTATTTTTCGGCTTTTGAGTTCTTCCTGCTTCCATACTTCCTGACCATTACTTTGATCTAGCGCGAGAATCACGCCCTCGGAGTTTGTGATATAGAGATTTGACAAAGCACTTTCCAAACCCACGTGTGTTGATTGTTCACTTTTCCACATGACTTGTCCCGAAGAGATCTGGATGGCAAGCACTTTACCCTGATACGCACTCACATAAGCCACCTCACCTTCTACGATGAAACGGCCATCAATATCAACGATGCGCTCCAGTTCCGATCGGCCCTGTGGCAAACTCACCGCAAGCTCCCACAAGGGAATTCCCGTGCTCAGTGAAAGCGCTACAAATTTTCCTGTCGCAAATCCGGCGAATACCTTATCACCCACGATCATCGGGGTGCTGGTGCCCTTTAAACTCAGCAAAGGAACACTGGTTTTATATACCCATTTTTGTTTTCCAGTAGCCCCATCAAGCGCAAACAAACTGCCGTCCGAGGTTTGTGCCACAATCCATTGACCGTTAAATTGCGGAGGCGCAGGAATTTCACTGCTTAAGGTCACACGCCATTTTTCCTGGCCCGTATTTTGATCAAGCGCCAATAGTTCACCCTCACTGCTGCCCAGCAAGACTAAACCATAACCGGCATAAACACCGCCGACAATAGGTGTGTTTAACAGGTTTTTCCACAACACATGACCATCAGCACGATCTAGCGCCAACACGGTGCCTTCGCTGTCAGACGCATAAATGACCTTTTCAGTGATGGCCGGTGGCAATCGGGTGTAGAGTTTGCCAACACCATACCCCACTTGCGCAGTCCATAATTCGTTAACATGGACATCCTCCTGAGCAAGGAATTTTTTTGGCAAATAAGTACTACAGGCCGACAGCGAGATCAGCAGCAAGAGCACCCCCAGAATCAACACTGGTATGCGAGAGAGTTTGGAGACCACTGCTTTAATCATGTATTAATTACTCGGCTTGTGATGGTTTTCATGTCAGTGCAGCTGTTTGTTAAAATAACACGCACGGCGCAAAGTTTTTGAACGTGTATTTCTTATTAGTCTTTGGCAACGGCCAGATCATCCAGCTTCATCTGAACCAGCCTGTCTGACTGCTTGTTTTGGGTGCTAGCGAGTTCAATGCTATGCTGATACGCCAAGCGCGCAGCGTTTTTATCCCCTTTTTGTAAATAGATATCCCCTCTCACTTCTTCAACAAGAACCTGAAAGGAAGGATCAGCGAGTGTTTCAAGCGATTTTAATGCGTCATCATAGTGGCCTTGGCTGGCCATCACTCTGGCCAGACGAACGGTGGCAACTCCGGCCAAGGGTTTATCTGCATCCTGCGCCAACACCCATTGCAATTGTTTTTCTGCCCCGGTCAAATCACCTTTTTCGACAGCCACTTTGGCTAGAGTCAGGGCGGCAAAATGCGCATATTGCAGACGAGGATATTCTTCAATTAATTGATTAGCCAGATGCTGCAGGGTTGTAATTTGTTTATCCGTCCCGCTGGTCGGCGTGTTTTTTACCAGCACCAGTGCATCCATCATGTCCTGATAAATAGCAGAGGCGGCTTCTTGTTGTTCATTTTTTGCATTCGTCCAGCTTTTCCAACCCATAACACCCGCAATGGAGATGGCAAGGGTCAATAACACAGGCAACCCATTTTTTCTCACCCACTGTTTAATGGCCTCGACCTGCTGTTCTTCGCTATCGTATGTTTCCACGTAAGTCTCCAAAGAGGGGTAAACTAAATCAGTTTTTCGTTAAACAAGAGCGTGTGCATATTTTCCACGAGTTGATCACGTGAAATCTTTTTCTGTTCCTGACCATTTCGCAGCGGTTTTATAATCACCACATCGTTTTGTAGTTCTTCTTCGCCTATCACCAGAGCAAAACGCGCGCCTGATTTATCCGCTTTTTTTAATTGATTCTTCAGACTCGCCTCGCCACAATGCATCATCACCTTGATCTGTGGGTAAGCTGAACGTAATTGTTCTGCCACTGCCAATTGTACCGTTTTTGCCTGTTTTCCCAGACCAATACAATAAAGGTCTGCGGTGGCCTCAGGCAGATCGTCACCCGCAAGACTTTCCACCAATAAAATAAGCCGCTCCATCCCCATGGCACAACCCACCGCTGGCGTTGATTTACCACCCAGCTGTTCTACCAGACCATTGTAGCGTCCACCTGCACACACGGTTCCCTGGGCGCCCAGCGCCTCCGTAACCCACTCAAATACAGTCTGACCATAATAATCCAGACCTCGCACCAGGCGATGATTAACCTGGTATGGAATACCACTGGCGCTTAGCAATGACTGCAAATCCTGGAAGTGCTCTCTTGACTCCTCGTCAAGATAGTCAGCCAGCGAAGGTGCCGAATAGAGTAAACGCTGCGTGTCCAGGTTTTTGCTGTCGAGTATTCGTAATGGGTTTTTTTCCAACCTCTTTTGGCTGTCGCTATCAAGCTCGGCTATTTTATCGCGCAGATACTCTACCAGCTCATGACTAAAGCGCAATCGACTTGCTGCATTACCTATCGAATTAATTTGCAATTTAACGTGATCAGAAATTCCCAAGGCACACCAGAATCGCGCGGTCATGGCTATCATTTCCGCGTCAATATCAGGCCCGGCCATACCAAAAGCTTCAATTCCAAGCTGGTGAAATTGACGGTAACGTCCTTTTTGTGGACGTTCGTAACGAAACATAGGGCCGCTGTACCACAAGCGCTGCGTCTGATTAAAAAGCAAACCATTTTCTTCGGCGGCACGCACACAACCGGCCGTGCCTTCGGGTCGCAAAGTCACGCTTTCATCATTGCGATCAGCAAAGGTATACATTTCTTTTTCAACGATGTCGGTGACTTCACCCACTGAACGTTTAAATAAATCCGTCATTTCAAGAATGGGTAAACGGATTTCCTGGTAGCCATAACTACCTAAAATAGTATGCAACTGACCTTCAACATGTCGCCATAAACGGGTTTCGTCAGGAAGAATGTCATGCATTCCTCTGATAGCTTGAATACGTTGTAACAAGGGGGACCTTTCCGGATAAACCTGTGAGTTTTCGTTAATACCAAGTGATGCAGAAGATTTTGATTTACTTAAGACTGGGCATTCATCGCCGCCACTTTTTCGCGAACCAAGCGCTCAATCTCGTCAACCAAGGTTTCATTGCCTACTTTGTGACTCTTTTGTCCGTCACGGTAGATCAAATTACTTGGACTGGCACCGGCAACGCCAATGGCGGCTTCTTTAGCCTCACCCGGACCATTTACCTTGCAACCGATCACTGCAACATCAATGGACTCTTTAACATCTTCAAGACGCGCTTCCAGTGCGTTCATGGTGGCGATAACGTCAAACTCCTGCCGCGAACAACTTGGGCACGCTATAAAATTAATACCTTTTTTTCGCAAATGAAGACTTTTTAAAATATCAAAGCCCACTTTAATTTCCTGCACCGGATCAGCCGCAAGCGAAATTCGCAAGGTGTCGCCAATACCTTCCATTAATAACGCGCCAAGTGCTATGGCTGATTTCACCGTGCCTGAACGAAACACACCTGCTTCGGTTACGCCCAAATGCAGGGGTTGTTCGATTTGTTTGGATATCAAACGATAGGCATCAACCGTCATAAAAACACTCGACGCCTTCAGACTTAACTTGAAATTCTGGAAATCATGGCGATCCAGTATATCCACATGACGCATGGCTGATTCCACCAAAGCGGCCGCCGTGGGTTCGCCGTATTTGCGCTGTAAATCCTTTTCTAAAGAGCCGGCATTCACGCCGATACGCATGGAAATATTTCTATCTTTTGCCGCAGCAATGACTTCGATAATTTTGCCTTCTTTACCTATATTGCCCGGATTAATACGTAGACAATCAACGCCATATTCAATAACTTTTAATGCAATTTTGTGATCAAAATGGATATCTGCAACCAGGGGTACCGTAACCTGCTGCTTGATACTTTTAAACGCTTCAGCTGAATCCATGCAGGGAACAGACACACGAACGATATCAGCGCCAGCGTCCTCCATCGCACGGATTTGCGCTACAGTCGCATTGATATCACGTGTATCTGTATTGGTCATGCTTTGAACCGTAATAGGCG
Organism: Pseudomonadales bacterium; assembly: GCA_036802845.1. Taxonomy (GTDB): domain Bacteria; phylum Pseudomonadota; class Gammaproteobacteria; order Pseudomonadales; family UBA3067; genus DAIRVL01. The sequence goes on from DAIRVL010000057.1 coordinate 9,365, forward strand.
CATCACCGCCTACCGGAACAGAACCCACCCAAATTTTACGCGTCTGGCGACGCACAATATGATGGCCAGTGTCATTCATTTACAGGACTCACTTATTGAACAGGGTAAGATAACGGTCGAAACCGTCATTTAATTGAGTACTGCGATTCTAACTGCCCAGTTTTACCACGGCAACACGACTTTGATTGTGGTGATAGGCTTCCAGATTTACTTTTTCACCATTAAAACTGAGAGTTACTCCTTTAACATTTCCCAAAACAACTTCAAAAGGGGCTGTACCTGACAATTTTTTTGATTCACCAGGCTCCATCAACGCCACATGCAACATGCCACCCTTGCTATCGGTCACTTTTACCCAACACGGTTCTTTCGCTTGCAAGGTAATGGAATCGACAAACTCAACCAAGGAATTGCTTATAGAATCGCTTGTTTTATCTGGCATGGCAGAATGGACTGTTTCGCTCACAACGTTTTCAGTTTGTTCGTTTTTTTGAGCGCTCTCTGCCAAATTTATAATGGGCTGGATTTCATCTTCAAGCAATGCGCTTTCTGGAACATCCGCTGCAGGAGACTCCTGACCCACAGCAGTATGAGGGATGTCATTTTCTATATCAGAAAAATCTTCAACAACGACATGGCCATTAGTGCTTTCTACCGATATTTTTTGTAAACCTGTTTTTGGAGATCCATTGTAATCTCCTGTTTTCCAATAGAAAAAACTTGAAAGAATAATACCGCCAACAATGAATACACTAAATAAATTAAAAAATGAAAACCGTTTTTTCGGATATAACTCGCGGTATTTAATGTTTAACTTTTTGGGTGACAGGGATGCGTCGTCCGTCTCAGTTGTTTGTCCCGGCAAACTCTGGTCATACTTTTGAATCAGCAAATCTGTTGAGAGTCCAAGAAATCGTCCGTAGGAACGGATATAGCCCTTAACATAGGCCGGTGCAGGCAGTTTCGCGCGATTGTCCTCTTCGAGGGCAGATATATAGGATTCAGATAAACGCAGTTGAATGGCCGCATCTTTCCTGGAAACACCTTTCCTTTCCCGGGCAAAACGCAATTCTTCACCCACGCTTAATTCTCGTGTTTGTGTGTCACTCAACTTACTTGGTTTCAACTGACCTCTTTTCACGCGGCCATCCTGCTCACTTGCATACCATCAGGGAACTGACGGGGTTGTTTTCAATGACGATTGATATAACTGGTATTCTTTTGAACCTGGGTACAGTTGGCGCAGAGCCAGTTCATAACTTGCTTGTGCATCTTTATTACCAAAAATGCGCTCCAATCGTATACCCAACCATAAACTTTCCGCATTTTGTTTTGAAAGTTGCGCAAATTTCTGATAAAGGTCATAGGCTGACTTATTCTGCCCTTTTCCGAATTTTATTGACGCCAGTCCAAGCAAGGTTTTAGGCAGTTTCTGATTGAGTCGATAGGCGTCTTCAAAAGCTGATTCTGCAGCAACAGTGTTACCTGCGAGAATTTCACAACGCCCCAAATTTTCATAGGTTTCAGCGCGTTTTCCATAACGGTAGTCAGAAGCGGCTTTAGTAAGATATTTACGCGCTTCATCATAACGTCCCTGGCGACAGACAGAACTTCCATAATTGTGATTTATGCTTGGATTATCAGAATCAAGCGCCAAAGCCCGTTTAAAATGTTTTTCTTCTTGCGCATTATCCTTTTCGACTTGATAAAAAATTGCCAGGGCATTATGAACCTCGGCTGATTTATCATCGAGCTCAAGTGCGCGCTTCAAATGACGATGTGCCCGTGACATGTCACCACTTTCCAATGAAGCGACACCGGCTTTCAAATGCGCCTTGACGGCTTCGACCTTATTTAATTGACGCAGTTTTGGCAGCGGTTTATCTTCGGCGGCATTTTTCTCTTCTTTCTTTTCTGTCGAAAGAGAGCTGCATCCACTCATAACCATGGCCACAACAAACAATAAAAAGAACTTCTTAACTCCCTGCATGCTTTCCATTTTGTACTTGCTCATCAATCTTTCAAAGACTTACGCGATAAAGATAACACATTTTTCAATGTGCTCAAGAAAGGGATTGATCATTTGAATCATTTTGGATTTGTGTCAGTACAAGCTTTTCACGCCAACGTTGATTACGCTTGGTCAAATCGTCCACTTTTCCGACCAACTGACCACAGGCTGCGTCGATATCATCACCGCGCGTACTGCGCACAGTCGTAGTATAGCCTTGTTTATACAAATAATTCTGGAACCAGAGCACTCTTTCCTCTGATGAGCGACGGTAATTGCTTCCTGGAAAAGGATTAAACGGAATAAGATTGATCTTTGATGGCACCTGTTTTAGCAATTTAGCCAGTTGTTGAGCGTGCTCAGGTTTATCATTAATCCCGTCAATCATGACATATTCCATGGTAATTCGGCGCCGGGCACTCTCATAACGATCCAGGTAACGGTTACACGCTGCCAGGAGTTGTGCCAATGGGTATTTTTTATTAACGGGCACTAGCTGATTACGTAATTCATCGTTTGGAGCATGCAAAGACACTGCCAGCGAGACATCAATAACATCACCGAGTCTATCAATTTCAGGCACAATGCCGGACGTACTCAGGGTCAGGCGACGCTTTGAAATACCATAACCAACATCATCTTTCATGATGTGCATGGCATCCACAACATTGTCAAAATTGAGCAAGGGTTCACCCATGCCCATCATGACAATGTTTGTTATAGCGTGATCACCCCTGTTTTCCCGCGCACCAAACGATTTATTAGCCACCCAGACCTGGGCAACAATTTCAGCTGCCGTTAGATTGCGTCTGAAGCCCTGTTTGCCGGTAGAGCAGAAACTGCAATCTAAAACACAACCGACCTGGGAAGAAACGCATAAAGTCCCCCGGCCATCCGTCGGAATAAAAACGGTTTCAATGCTGTTATCCTGATCGAGTTTTAGCACCCACTTACGGGTACCATCCTTGGAAAACTCTTTGTAGGTGACTTCAGGCACCCCAATTTCAGCCACCTCGGTGAGCTTGTCACGCAAGGATTTGCTGATATTGCTCATGTCCTGAAAATTATCCACACCCCCCAGATGAATCCATTTCATAATCTGTGCGGCACGAAAAGACTTTTCGCCGAGTGTTTCCAAAAACTGAATCATCTTTTCATGGGTCAAGCCCAGCAGGTTAAGCTTCGAAGAACTAGCCTCCGTCAAAACAGCAGTCATTGGCTAACTCTCCAAATAAAACGGGGGTAATGATTAACGAGTACGTGAGGCAATTTGTGCAGTATCAAAGAAATACGCGATTTCACGCGCCGCTGATTCCGCAGAATCAGAGCCATGCACGGCATTTTCGTCGATAGTTTGGGCAAAATCAGCGCGAATGGTTCCGGCTGCAGCTTCTTTAGGATTGGTTGCGCCCATCAATTTCCGATTAAGAGCCACTGCATGCTCACCTTCCAGCACCTGTACTACAACGGGACCTGAGGTCATAAAGCTGACCAGATCATTAAAAAAAGGACGCCCTTTATGCTCAGCATAAAAGCCTTCTGCTTGCTCCTTGGACAGGTGAACCATGCGCGAGGCAACAATTCTTAAGCCCGCCTCTTCAAAACGGGTCAGGATTTTGCCAATCACATTTTTGGCAACTGCGTCAGGCTTGATGATAGAAAACGTGCGTTCGGTGGCCATGGTTTTACTCCGACAATTCAAAAAGTGGATTTGATAATTAAAAGGGGATTCAATAAAACAAGCTAAGTAGCTGACTTTATGAGGTGCGCATTATACGCTGATCGTGCTTTATTGTCATGACGGTGACGTCTTGATTGTTCCAGCCGAATAGTTATGGATTGGAACAATTAATCTTTTTCCTCCATCCATGCCATTTGAATTGCTTCCAGCACCTTTTCACCACAATGCGCGGGATCATCATCGAAATTTTCCAAGGCCATCACCCATTGTCTTAAATCGGTAAAGCGAATAGCCATAGGGTCCACCTCAGGATGAGCGTCCAGCAATTCTATGGCGAGCTCATGTACATCGGTCCATTTTAAAGCCATCCAGGCCTCCTCGCGCTCACGTAAGCTGCCATTAATGACGCTCTGATACTTGATTCAGTGTGTATTTGGGAATTTCTATTACCAGGTCTTCGTCTGATACGATCACCTGACAACTCAATCGTGAGCTGCTGTTCAGGCCCCAAGCCTTATCCAGCATGTCATCTTCCAGTTCATCGCTAGGCTCCAGTGAAGACGCCCCTTCGCGCACATAAACGTGACAGGTCGTGCAGGCACAGGACTTTTCGCAGGCATGTTCGATATCAATATCATTACGCAAGGCCGCATCCAGAATGCTTTCGCCCGGACTGGCTTCAATTACAGCCCCTTCAGGACACAACTCAGCATGGGGCAGAAAGATAATTTGTGGCATAGACCTTCCAATTAATAAACATCGCTGTATGAACCCTTAAACACCGTCAACGCGCTGCCCCACGAGAGCCGTATGTATGGAAGCATCCATCCGTTTTGCAGCAAAATTTTCGCTGGCTTTATTCAGTGCATCGCAAGCGCGCTTGATCACGATGACATCACTGTTCTTCATCGCATAATCCAGCTCTGTCATTTTCTGTGTAATAGCGGCAGATTCTTGCTGACACAACAAACGCTCACCATCTATAGCCAAGGCATTTTTTACTGCTTCAAGCAAACGACCGGCCTCAACTTGCTGAATCCGTAGTTGACGCTGCTCGTTATCATCACGCGCATGAGTAAACGAATCCTGCAGCATTTTGGTGACTTCTGATTCATCCAGACCATACGTGGGTTTGACTTCAATATGAGACTCAACCCCGGTCACTAATTCTTTGGCGCTCACACTCAGCAAACCATCAGCGTCGACTTGAAATACCATACGCACCTTGGCCGCACCCGCTACCATGGGTGGAATACCACGCAAGGTAAAACGCGCCAGGGAGCGGCAATCATCCACCAGCTCACGCTCACCTTGCACAACATGAATAATCAACGCGGTTTGACCATCTTTATACGTCGTAAATTCCTGGGCACGGGTCACGGGGATCGTGGTGTTGCGGTGAATGATTTTTTCTACCAAGCCCCCCATCACTTCCAGGCCCAGCGAAAGCGGGGTTACATCTAAAAGCAGGATTTCTCCTTCAGGCTGATTTCCGACTAAAATATCGGCCTGAATAGCAGCGCCCAAGGCCACGACTTGTTCGGGATCAATCGAACACAAGGGCTCACGCCCAAATAACGTGGCCACCGCCTCTCGCACGAGAGGGCTGCGTGTTGAGCCACCGACCAGCACAACATCTTTTATTTCATCAAAACTCACTTTCGCATCAAGCAGGACTTCTTTACAAAGACGCAGGGTTTTATCCAGTAGTG
>DAIRVL010000058.1:0-10222 GCA_036802845.1 Pseudomonadales bacterium
AAACATGGGCACTAAAACCAAGGCATCGAGTTTGGGATGCATAATCGGCCCACCGCCCGATAAAGCGTAGGCCGTTGAACCCGTAGGGGTTGAAACGATCAAACCATCAGATCGTTGGGTATAGACAAAGTCGCCATCAATATACAAGTCAAACTCAACCATACGCACCGATTTGCCACGATTAATTACAATGTCATTCAGCGCATGGCCTTCACTAATCACCACACCATTGCGGCGAACGCTCATATCGAGTAAAAAACGTTTTTCCCGTATAAATTGACCGGCAAGCACTTCGGCGATTTTTACCTCAATTTCGTCCGGTGAGATATCGGCCAGAAAGCCCAAATGCCCCCTGTTAATGCCCAGCAAGGGCACCTTGTAGCGCACCAGGGCTCTGGCTGCACTGAGCAGACAGCCATCACCACCGACTACAATCACCAAATCACAGCTCTCACCCATTTGTGCAGGCGAACAAATTTGCAAATCCGGCTCATCTATCAATTCGGCCATATCGGAGGAGATAATGATATTAAGCTGGCGATCAAGCAGGAATGTTTTCAGCGCACGCACCGTTTCGAGTGCTTTCTCACTCTGACGGCGGCCAATAATTCCTATATTTCTGAATTGTTTCATGAATACGTTAAGACGCTCGAGTGAGGAAACGACAGTGGCTCACTGTCATAATTGGCTATTAAAACACGCCCGACTCAAACAGCACAATTAAGCACTCGACTCAGGCCAAAAACCACGAAGATTACAATGAGGATGGGACTCAGGAGAGTGATTTTATCGCGTAAGCACCGGACAGGAGATAGACATCAAAACCGGCCTGTGACAACAAAAAGGTCGCGGCGGCACTGCGTTGTCCCGTATCACAATACACAATATACGGCGTGTGCTTATCGAGTAAACGTGATTTTAGACGTAGCAAATGAAGCGGCATATGGATACTTCCAGTGATATGATCCAAGTGGTATTCCGCATCCAGACGCACATCAATCCATTGTGCGCCTTGGGCAACACGCGCTTGCGCTTCCTCATAACTCACTTCAGCAAGAACCGGGTTTTTTAATAACGCATCAAAATGCTGTTTTTCCAGGCGCATTAATAGACCATCGGTCATGGCAGTGATTGTGGCATTGCGTGGTGCGCCAGATAACAGCGCATCCTCCCCAAAACTGCCACCTTCACACAAGGTAGCAACCTGGGTTTGCTTCTCGTCCACCTTGAGTAACACCGCAAATTCACCCGATTTAATGTAGTAACAGCTATCGCCCTGGTCACCTTGATGAAACACCGTTTCACCGGCTGACACGGCAACGGGTTCAAAGCGTTTAAAAATAGTCATGATGTTGGCGGGCGGCACCCGGTAGAACAAATCACTGTGTAATAACTTGATCATCCAGTTGGCATCGTCATCGAGCTCGCGATTGGTCGAAATATCCAAGACCATATAACCCGCAGCCTGATCCCAGGCCAGCAGGGTGTCATAACGATAACGATCAAAACTGATATAACTGCAATCTGTGAGTGCTTTTGCCGTCACCGATCGGGGTTGTTGATGCGCAATGGGATGCCAGCTGTCTCGCGTTCCTGCGCTGATAATCTGTGTTTTACCCTGAATATCACTCAATTCAAGCTCACCGCTTAACAGATAGATCGTAGCGTTATCTTCTTCGCCCATCTGAAAAAGTGTTTGTCCTCGGCATAAATACTCTACTTTCTGATGACTCAGAAATTTTTCAAACTGATCGGTGTGAATGGAGCTCACCGGTATTGGACCTGGCAAAGCAACTTTAAAGTCACCTCCGGAATTTATAGGCGTCATAAACAACCTTTCACTTAAGTATCGAGTATTTTGTCATCAAGGATTGCGCATGCCTCGCAGACCTTGCAATCCACCCGTATGTATTGCTAAAACGTTTGCCCCAAAAGGGATCACCTTGCGTTCAATCATGTCGTACACGGCAAACATCATCTTGCCGGTATATACAGGGTCCAGAAGCACCCCTGTTTCCTGCCTAAAACGCAGCATAAACTGCGTAAGAACAGGGCTGATTTTTGCGAAGCCCCCAAACGAATACGTATACTCAATATGCCAAGGTTGGGGAGCAAGGCTTTCTTGCGCCAGGGGAATCCCGCTCTGGACCAGCGCCTTATTTGCTAACAATCGCTCACTTAGTAAGTCTAGTACATTCTTTTCCAGAAACTGTGCGCCCTTTAATGCTGCCACACCAATCACATGAGCACGCCCTGCTGTGCCGCTAATCACGCCCGCCATGGTTGCACCCGTGCCACAACTTACTACGATATAATCAGGCGCACACGTCTGATTCGCCCACACCGAGGCCACAATATCTTCGCAACCTAAAACACCCAGCGCATTACTGCCCCCTTCGGGAATCAAATAAAAATCACCGAACTCTTCGTTTAGTTGCACCAGAAATTCAGCTGACGTTTTCTGACGATACTGCGTTCTCGACACAAATTTCATGTGCATGCCAAAACGCCGCAAATCATACAAGGTGGGACTGTATTGCTTCGGCTCTTCGCCACGAATAATACCCACCGTGTCGAAACCAAAACGTTGTCCTGCTGCCGCTAACGCATGCAGATGATTGGAATAACAGCCTCCAAAACTTAAAACACGCTTATGTTTCTGCTCACGTGCCTGAATCAAGTTATGCTTTAACTTGAACCACTTATTACCCGATATTTCAGGATCCAGCGCGTCAAGTCTCAGTAGTTGTAAATTAACGCCCTGGTAAACCGGCAGGTGCTCTACCCCTATCTGCAAGGGATTGCCGATTAATTGAAGTGTCTTGGGAATCATCGTAGTTGTGTTTGTCATTGGACTCTGGCTCATTCCATGTGTCCGGTTTTTTACATGCACCAGGATGAGACAGCAAGCACGAGAATGTAATGATGGTCGGCGGGGCCTAAAAAAAACAGCGAAATGAAATCACTAAACGAATACCACTCCCAGCCCCTACCCACACTCGACCGGACCAGGAATGATATAAAACTGTCTTACTTAAGAAACACGTTCTAGCTCACGGATGTAAGCCACTATTTTAGCGGGAGAGCAATCAGTGATGTCCTTATCGAGCTCACCAACAAGCGCCTTCTGCACACTATGGCCTAAATGTTTCCTCAGTACACCCAAAAACTTGGGTGGCGCAATCAGGTAAAGCTTTGCATCGTTGACGTTATAAAGTAGTTTTTCCAGTTCTGCCATCACAACCCTGGCGAAATGATCCAAATGCTGCTCACGCGCCTCATTCTCTTTTCCTAAAGGGTGGTGAGAATAAGAATTTCCCGGCGAGGAAGAACGTCCCTGGGCATCACTCACTAAATCCTGCTCATGATGACGGGCAACTTCATTCGAGAAATCTTCAATTTCGTTCAATGGCTCCAGTAAAGAGGGACTTTCATATAAACGCGCATGCGCTTGATCAGCAACTAAAACGTATAACTTGGCCATTGTTACGCTCCTTTTTAAAACATTAAGGTCAAATTTCACTCAATTCATTTCTTGAATTTTATGTCAGACAGGGTTAACACCCCGTTAATTCAAACATAATGCCTTTAACAGCAACAGCCCTTTCTCTAACAATACGTCTAAGAGTTACACTTCTTTGATTAATATCAACAGTCTGTTAGCAAGCTCCCGTCTCTTAGCCCACTTCGATTAAATGCACATTTCCATGTTCGTCCACTTCGGCCATGTGTCCTTGCGGCTCATCAAGAAAGTTAATAGCAAATACCACCAGACCTGCAGTCACGGCCAGAATCATAAAAAACACATCCGGCGCAACAAAACTGAACACCGTGAGAAAGATCACACTGCCCACATTGCCATAGGCACCGACCATGCCCGCCACCTGCCCGGTCATGCGTCGCTGGATTAAAGGCACAACACCGTACACAGCGCCACAGGCAGCCTGCACGCAAATAGAGCACAGCAAGGTGACAATCACAGCGGCAGCAATCCACCAGCTCGCATTCATTTGGCTCATGATCATATAACCAAAGGCCGTACCAATGACCGACATCATCAGCGTTCGTCGGCGACCGATTCTGTCACTCAACCAGCCGCCGAAAGGTCGGGCAAATAAATTCATCACCGCAAAAGCCGCCGCCATCAAACCCGCAAAAACGGGTGATACTTTAAACGTAGCGACAAAAAATATAGGCAGCATTGATTCAACCGCAATTTCAGAACCAAAGGTCGCCATATACGACATATTCAATATCGCCACCTGTTTGAATTTATACCGTTGGAACTCAGGTACGTCCTTGGTGAAGATATCCTTGTTGACCCGCACAACATTGTAAAGTTGATAAACCAACAGTGCTAACACGACTGTATAGGCGATTAGGGCACCCGAGTGACTGAGCACGCCTAAACCACCAGGCGACAAACGCCAGACAATCACAGCCAAGGCAGCAAACATCGGCACATTCATCAAGATATAAAACCAGAAATCATAGACGCTGGTAATTTCAAGACCACCGAGTTTTTTGGCTTTGAAATAGGTCGAGCCTTTGGGCGTATTACGTGCATAGATATAAAAAATAACACTGTACACCAAGGCAATAAACCCTGTAGTTGCTACTGCATAACGCCAACCATTATCACCACCGTACCAAAGTGCCAAAGCCGGCAACAATCCAGAAGCGACGGCCATACCAAAATTACCCCATCCACCGTAGATGCCTTCAGCAAAACCCACTTCTTTGGCAGGAAACCACTCACTCACCAAGCGAATACCAATCACAAAACCGGCACCAACAAAACCAACTAGAAAACGTGAAATGGCTAACGATTGATAATCATCCGCCATGGCAAACGCAAAACAGAACAGCGATGAAATGGCCAATAACAAGGAATAGGATGCGCGTGGACCAAATTTGTCGACAAAAATGCCCACCAATATTCGAGCCGGAATGGTCATGGCAACATTGAGGATTAACAAGGATTTGACTTGTGCATCGGTCAACTGAAGCGCTTGTTGAATCATCGGCATCAAAGGTGCCTGACTGAACCATACAAGAAACGAAATAAAAAACGCCACCCAGGTAAAGTGCAATATGCGTATTTTTTCGGACTTAATATCAAGTAAATTAATTGAGATAGACATAGCAATGCTCCGTGTTAGCCAAGGCTGGTTATAGCAACACATATGCCACTTTACCTGTTTATGTCAAAACGCCGGCGTTACAGGGGCAAAAGACCCTCTATAGCAATTTCATCTGCCTGCAATCAGCTCCAAGACAAGGCTGAGGCACAGAATTGGTGCTCATTGCGAAATAGCGCACCATATGCTGGCATAACTGCCATTTAAGCGTGATGTAAAGCCAGGAATTAATTAGTATCGATCAAACGATGAATAAGCTAAACGCTTAGCTTTAATTCAGAATAAAAATCATCGTTGCCAGCATGGCGCCGATGTTTGGCACAGCGGTCACTTTCACCCTCGACGAATTTGGCGGGCGATTCCAGGCGCGGGATACGAACACCACAGAGTGTTCCGGAGGACGGCTCACAATTGCACATAGGGTTGTCATAGTGCGCCCGCCATTTAAGATAGTGCTGTTTGGGGATAAGGCATTTCTCAGCCACATAGGCATCCGTATCTTCAATATAGTTAGCCATATCTTGCAAAGGGATAGAAAGATGCCCCACGCCCGGATGGTAATTGATAAAACTAATACCGAGTTTTTCAAGTTTTGCGAGAAATTTATCGGCACCTGCACCCACTAAACGAATTTTTTCACGTCGCAAATTAACAACTTCTTCTCGCAACTGATTGGTTATTTCCTCTTTATAAATCAGCTCCATTTCCTTGACTTGATACAGCTCTCTTAAACGGGCAATTTCCTCAACTTCGTTTTCTTCAAGACGTTTTTGAAAGTGTTGTTTCAACACCATAATTTCTCTTTTTTCATGCTCGGCTGCCTGTTCAAGCCTTATTTCTGCGCTTTGGGTTAATGTGTCCAATTGTGCCTTTTGCGCATGAATTTGCTCTTTTAGTGCTTCATTTTGCTCAGTTAAATTATCAACAAAACTCTGCAAGCGGCGTTTTTGAACTTTAAAATGCTCCGCCTCTTTTTGCTGGGCATATTTAAGCTCAGCCAGCTCGATATTTTTGCTGTTTTCAAGCGTATGAATTTGAAGACGCAGCTTCCTCAAGAGTCGTGCTGTTCGCTGTCGGTCTTCCTGTGCACGATGAGTCCGATGTCCCGTTTCGACAGTTTGTGGTGGTGAATAGACAGCTTGTAAGGGGGGCGTTTGCCACGGTGCAACACCGTGTTGTACATTGGCCCAATGAGCTGGAGCAGACGACCACGCCCCCTGATTCATAGAAGACCCACCCCATTGATAAGGCGGTGGAGTAACCCAAGGATGCATCGGTGTCTGATAGGCTTGATGATGCATCGCCCACGTCGGGGTTTGCGCAGCCCCCTCTGTGTTCATTTTATTTCGATCGTGGACGGGTAGGCACAAACGATTTTCCTTTACCAGAGCGACCATGGCACGAAAATCATCTTTGGTGGCCCCCATCGACGGATCCCATAAATTACTCTGGTGCCAGGAAATAGGACATTGGCTGCGACAGACTAAACGAATGGGACCACTACCCAGGTCCGGCCCCGGTCCCGCAATTTCAGCCATGTGCCGCAGCGGAATATTCCAGGATTTATTGATGCTGCCATCAAGAGCAAAATCAACCAGAAATAAGACACAGACTGTAATATGGAGGTGATAGTCGACAACGAGGTAGGCCGCGCGAATTTGTTGCCCGGCTACTTCTGGAGTCGTTGCATAACCATCCAGAATCGCCTCAAATTCGGAAAATGGCATCTGCTTGGAAATATTTTTATTACCAAACAAACAAATGATTTCTGAGTATTCAGATTGACTTATAAACATGTAATCTTGTCAGCCCTATTCCACACTGGTCTTATCCCCGGATAGCACGCCCTATTATTGATTCAAGGAAGTGCCTAGATTAGATACCCGTATCTATATACCAGTTTAGATGGCTTCATACGATTGCGTTTAAAAAACACGCACGCACAAGAATTAGTACGATAAGTTTGTGCTAAATCACACTTTCAGTCGTCTGAAATCTATATCAAGCAATAAACATCGTTTTACGCGGTGGAATGCAGCATCTGCAATACGGCCTCTATCACCAGCGCCGCTTGTTCCATGGGTAAAAAATGCGTAGCCTGCGCGCTGCTGATCACCTGTGTAGTCGGCTGCAGCGTTAAATACTTATTCACACCTTGTTTATGGCAGGTAGAAAAACCTCCGCCGTCTGCGTAAACAATAGAACTGGGACAATGCAATTTGCTGATATCATCCCAAGGGGTATCCTCTGCCACCTGAAAAGACTTTGCCTCCCATTCAGGATGACAACGTAATTCTACACGGCCGTCATCAAGAATACGTGAACCTCCCACCACATAGTCTTCAATCCATGAAGGTTCCCATGTTTTAAATGCCCCTCTGCCAAGATAATTTCGAATCATCTCCTGCTGTGAAGAAAATACAGCTCGACGCTTCCGGGCACCCATAACCATAGGATTAGTCGCCGGATTACTTTGATCAAACAGTTGCATCATGTTTTCGGGATAAATCAGAGGCTCCGTTAGAATCAATCCTTTCACCAAATCAGGGCGGTATAACGCGCCCGCAATTGAAACGACAGATCCAACTGAATGTCCCATTAAATACAAAGGCTCATCAATAAAATCCAGCAATTGAAAAAAGTCTTTCCTGTAGATATCCCATGAACACAACATGTCCGGATCTGCTTTTAATGTGCTCCATCCATGACCGCGCAAATCAGAGGCATATACATTTAGGTGTTCGGACAAAGGCTCCAGAATTTGCCTGTAGGTATTGGCATTAAAGCCTGTTGCGTGCAAAAGATGAAAACTCGGCCGACCTGGTTTTATTTCCCCACATAGATAGGAAATGCAGCCATCACTCAACTTTAATTCTTTACGTTCAAGTTTATGTTTCATGGTTTATTTTTCTGATCGCATTAAATGCCTTATTGTTTACAATGAAAATCATACTAATTAACAAAATTTTCCTGCCACAACTTATTCCGTGCTGCATAACGCAAACTGCCCCGGAATAACCGAGGCAGTTCGTTTAACCAAAGAAAAAATCTAACTTTATTCTTCTTAACCGTTCGGAATATCTTTAAACGATACGCCTTTATCTACGCGCGCTTCTGTGGGCAATCCAAGTACACGCTCGCCGATAATATTGCGCTGCACCTCATCAGTGCCACCTGCAATACGGATGGCTGGAATGCCCAGATACAGCTCTTGCCACATACCACCGGCATACGTGGACTGTTCGCCAAACTGGAAACCAGCAGCGCCCTGCAGCTCCATCGCAAATGCCGCGATTTCCTGAAGCAAAATACCCATCGCAACCTTAATGATGGAGCTTTCAGAACCTGGCATACCCCCCTTAGATAAAGCTGAGAGTGTACGGTTTACGGTCAGTTCCATTGATTTCATACGCGTATAATATTCTGAAATCTTTTGCCTAACGACCGCGCTATCACGACCTAATACACCGTCAACATAGCAAGTATCTGCAAGTCGGTTCAACTCACCAATCAGCAAATCAGCGCCCATGCCCATGCCACCGCCAATTGACATACGCTCGTTCATCAGTGTCGTTAAAGCAACCGCCCAACCGTTGCCCACGCGATCCAGACGATTCGCATCAGGAATACGCACATCGGTCAGGAACACTTCGTTAAAATTAGCACCACCGGTAATTTGTTTGATAGGTCGTACTTCAACGCCTTTTGATTCCATATCCACAACGAAATAGGTCAATCCCTTGTGTTTCGGCGCATCAAAATCAGAACGCGTTACCAATATGCCCCATTTAGAATAGTGCGCACCCGATGTCCACACTTTCTGGCCATTAATAACCCACTCATCACCGTCTTTAACAGCCTTCGTACGCAGGCCTGCCAAATCTGAACCTGCAGCAGGTTCAGAAAATAACTGACACCACACCACATCACCGCGAAGCATTGAAGGCAACCATTGTTGCTTTTGCTCTTCAGTACCATGCATGGCTATGGTTGGACCCGCCATACCCAAGCCAATCATAAAAATATTGGGTGGGGTGTGGTATTTGGCTTCTTCCTGAGAAAAAATAATATTTTCCATCAATGAGCCGCCACGACCACCGTAGGTTTTGGGCCAAGTAATACAGGCCCAACCGGCATCGGCTTTTTTACGCTGCCACACTTTACACTCTTCGATCATTTCGGGGTTTTCGCGCTCGGAAAACATGCTTAGCGCTGAGGTATCATCAGGATCACGTTTTATGGCATTTGCATCCAACCACTTGATGACTTCTTGACGAAATTTTGCTTCTTCGGGGCTATCATTAAAATCCATTGTTAAACTCCTTTCTTATCTGGTTTATTATCAGCAGTTATTCCTGAAGAATTGCCTTTTAAGCTGCTTTGTTGGCTAACACTTTATAAAGTTTTTCCTTCCACAGATTCGCACTACCCAAGGAGTACTCTTGTTGCTTCATGCGCTTCAGGAAAAGATGAGGATCTGCCTGCCAGGTAAAGCCGATGCCACCATGAATTTGCACATTTTCTTGTGCTGCAAAAGAAAACGCTTCACAGACAGCAATACGCGCCACCGCTGCAGATTCAGCAATATCTTTTGGACTGCTGCTCAAGGCCCACGCAGCGTAATAACAATTGGAGCGTGCCATTTCGACTTTTACATACATATCAGCCAAACGATGTTTAATCGCCTGATAAGAACCAATTTGACGACCGAAGCAGAAACGTTGCAGAGAATAGTCTCTTGCCATATCAAGCGAGCGCTGTGCTCCACCTAACTGTTCAAACGCTGTTAATGCCGCTGTACGATTTAAAATGGCATCCAGCAAGGCCTCACCATCGCCTTCCTTGCCAAGTAATTCTCCACTTGCGTCTTTTAATTTTAACGTTGCCTGTTTACGTGTAAGCTCCATCGTGCGAAGCTCAGTTCGCTCAACACCGGCTTGTTTCAAGTCAACGATATAAAGAGAAAGTCCCTTCTCTGATCGTGCGGGAACGATAGCAATGTCTGCACACAAACCATCACTCACTGGAACTTTTACACCGGAAATTTTTCCTTTAACGGCTTTTGCCGCAATACCGGCAGC
>DAIRVL010000058.1:10322-14312 GCA_036802845.1 Pseudomonadales bacterium
ATAGCAATACCTTGCCAGCCATTTTCAGCCATCACAGTCCAGAGTTCCTTATCGTAGTCAGTAGCTGCGCCCATATGTTTATGAGCGGCTTCCAAGGTTGCTTTATTTCCAAGCAATTTTTTTGCGGCATCACGTAACAGATTTTGATCTTCATCGAATTGGAAGTTCATTGATTTTATCCTCCGTGCATTTATTATTTTTGGATCGTTATGTTAGATCGTGGGACAAATGTCCATCGAAATTTTAGACATCGGCCTTAAAGCCCGATTCGAACGACTCTAACCAAGCAACAAGACTAAGGCAAGTACTATCTAGTTCCATCTCCTGTCATTTTCATGAAAAATTGAGCCAAGCATCTGTTTTAAAGAGAATTATAAAATTAAACGGATGTTTGAATATCGCGTTTGAACAAACAAGGAAACACGTAAAATAAATGAACCCGGTCTTGCCGGGTTCATTATCCAGGACCAGCACCAAAGGGTGTTTTACAGGGGATTTACGCTAACTTTCGCAGGATTTCTTATTTCCTTGGCGGCAATCTCAACGTTATTACCCTGCCAGAAATCCTTGTTGTAGTAGAGATCTATGCCTATGGTTGAAGAAACACCTGTTGGAATATCTTTGATGATATAACCCGCCTGAGGATAGCTACCTTCATAACGCTCGGGGCTATCAGCCTCATCACCCAGTGCTGCATCTTTATACAGCGCCTCCAACGTAAAGCTCACGTCCTTATTTCGATTAAAAAACGCAATAATATCCCAGTTTTTATTGCTGCTTGCGGATAACCAGTTATGTTCCAGATCAATTTTCAGATTTTTTGGATCAGCACCTCCCCCGCCCTGGATAACCGGCTCTTTTGGACCCAGCTGAGTTCGGTATCGCGCTTTTTTCATGTCATTCATATCAAGAGAAACTTCAATATCAAGATAACTTAAAGCCGCTGCGGCCTTGGGGATGGTGATGAACACAGGAAATTGTGTGCTGTTTTCGGTAATGGTCACGCTTGCACCCGCCTGGATAATATTGATACCCAGCAAACCAATGGACGCATCCATTTCTATAATGCTTCTTACAGGACCATTCTTCACAGCCACGATTTTATTGGGTATTAGTTTGTTATGAATCGTCGCTTTTACAAAACCAAGTCGACCATGGGCACGAATTTTCATGGTATCGAGAATCGATTTTTCCGCTGTGTAACCTTCATAAATAAAATCAGACCACACCAGTAAATTATCCGGCTCTACCTGCAACGAATAAGCGCTGGTTTTTATCAAACCGGTGTTTTTATCGAAATGGGTATAATGCTTACTACTGCGCTCAGCATTTCCTTCTATGATGTAGGCGTATCGCTGATGATCACCGACATCAAGCTGTACCTCACCAATGATTTTACCGGCCAATTGCTGCAACTGCGCCGGACTCGCCTTTTCACCGGCATCGCGTAGCATAAAAGCCAGCTCATCTTCTGCATCAAGTACATTTTCTGTGCCCACCAGTTTTAATTTGCCTCCTGGTGCATAAATAAAACCACCTTCATTGCGCTCGTCAAACTGAAAAGGAATGGGTGATAGAGCATCACCGCTAACGGTCATTACTGAATAGTTCGCAAAATTTTTGCCTATGAGTGCTGGCAATTGTTCACCACGGACTACGCTTACTTCAATCTGACGGGCGGGTGATAGATCATTTGCGCTGAGCATGGATGACACTAATACTAATGGCACTAATGAGACGCCTTTAACCAAATAGTGTCGCAAGGAAACATTCGTGGACATACTGCTACTCCTGAGGTTTTTTTATTTTATTATTAAAAGCTTATATCTGACGGTGCCTTCGATGGTCCGGTATCGAAAAACAACCTTATTTTTTATTATCTTATAATTCAATGGCTTGAATATATTTTAAGCAAATATCAGCCACCTTGCGATATGTGCTTACGAGCCCAAGGCTAACCGTTCGGTCACATAAATGCAATTCTTCTGGCAATTTAGATCGCTGAGTTTCGCGCGGATAAAAATGCACATCCGATACGAGCATTATTTATTGTTTGGTCAGTACATCACCGGCTCAATCTCTAGCGATATCAAGAATTTGTTTTTCACCGCGTCGACTATTTCTTCTACTGCTTCTTTTAGTTGTGCGCCGCTTGCCTTTCCGTTATTAGTCAAAACCAATGCCTGCTTTTCATAAACACCAATGTTATGAATTTCCTTACCTTTAAAACCACATGATTCAATCAACCACGCGGCATGAATTTTATAGGCCTTGTCGCACACTTTGTGTGATTTGATCTCAGGAAATTTTTCTTGTAGGGATTGATATTCAAAGGCAGACACAACAGGGTTCTTAAAGAAACTACCTGCATTGGCCAGCACTGAAGGATCGGGTAACTTATTACGACGAATAGCACAAATAACCCGACTTAATTGCTGCGGCGATGGATTGGATAAATTGTATTTTTCTAATTCTTCTTTAATACCGCTGTAGTCCGCATGAACTTCAGGTGTTTTACTCAATTTCAATGAAATAGAGGTAATCACATAACGACCCGGTTCTTGCTTAAAACGGCTATCACGGTAGGCAAAATGACATTCTTGTTTGGAAAACAATAGGGCTTGGCCTGTTTTTACATCAATAGCAGACAGTTCAACTAGCACGTCTTTTAATTCAACACCATATGCGCCAATGTTTTGTATCGGCGCTGCACCTGCGGTGCCTGGAATCAAGGACAGATTCTCCAACCCAAACCAATTCCTGGACAAAGTGTATTCAACCACATGATGCCAACTTTCCCCGGCGCTTACCTTAAGATGAACATATCGCTCATCTTCAAAAACCAGCTGCAATCCCTTCATTTCGAGCTTCACAACCAGTCCGGGAAAATCTTGAAGAAATACTGTATTACTGCCCTCTCCAATAAATACATGAGGAAGTGATTTAAATAATACAGCTTCGAGCAAGTCAGACAAAGTCTGCTCGCTGTCGATAACGCAGAAATAACGCGCAAAAACGGGCAATGAAAATGTATGGTACTTTTTAAGCGACACATTTTCTTCTACTGAAAATGACAAAGCGACACCTTCTGAAGAAGGGGTGGCATTAGAGCAAGAATCACTCTTATCCATTTATTTATTTGTTTCTAGCAGGTGACGTACGTAAGCCAGATCTTCAGGCGTATCAACCCCTTTAGGCGGGGACTCCAATGCCCTATCAAGATGAATCGCGGCGCCATACCAAAGCGCCCTGAGTTGTTCGAGTTTTTCTGCACGCTCTAATGGACTCATTGCCCATTGTGTAAACTGACGCAAAAAACCGACTCGATACGCATAAATACCAATATGGCGGTAATATTCAATAGCAGTCGGAATGGTTTCCGGGAAACAATCTCGCCCATAAGGAATAGGCGCGCGACTAAAATAAATTGCCCTGCCATTTTGATCCGAAACTGTTTTAACCACATTCGGGTTCATTATATCGTCGAGAGAGTCCATTCTTTCATGCAAAGTAGCGATGGAAAATTCGGGACGACATGCAAGATTTTTGGCCACTTGATTAATAATCGCCGGAGGAATCAATGGCTCATCCCCCTGCACACCCACTACGATTTGATCATCCGGCCATCGCAGCAAGGCCGCAACCTCCTGCAAACGATCGGTTCCTGATTCGTGTTTAATGGACGTCATTATCACTTCACCGCCAAATGATGCGACCGTTTCTTGGATCATCACGTCATCAGTGGCCACTATGATCTGCTCGGCATTGCTTTTCCTGACTTGTTCGAATACATGTTGCACCATGGGTTTTCCGGCAATTATCTGCAGGGGCTTACCCGGCAACCGTGACGATGCATAACGTGCAGGAATAACAACTTTAAAACTCATTTTTAACCCTGTATTTTAAAATTAATTCTGGTTCGGATCTGTGTTGGTCTGGTTTTTTGATAACTTTTCATCAATGGTGAGATGACGCGCCTGGTTTTCCAGC
>DAIRVL010000059.1:0-14241 GCA_036802845.1 Pseudomonadales bacterium
TGTCAATGCCTGGCACCGTGTTAATGGAGGATTCTAATACACTGGTAATGCTCGCATCAATAATTTCAGGACTTGCCCCGATCATCATGGTGTTGACCGTGATCATCGGAAAATCAATATTCGGGAAACGATCGACACCTATTCGTGAGGCTGAGATTACGCCAAAAAGCATAATTGCCGCCGATAGCATGTAGGTAAGTACGTGGCGTTTAATGGAAACTTCTGCAAGTATCATTTATAGGGCCTCTTTTATGGAGACGGGGGTGTTGTCAGTTAAAAAGCCTGCACCATCTCTGGCGACAACTTCATCGACCTTGAGGCCATTTAAAATTTCCACTCTACCCGCTTTTAGCATGCCGGTTTCTACGCTACGCTGGAGCGCAATATTATTTTCGATCACATAGACAACTTTACCCACGGGACGCTGTACAACCGCTTGTGCAGGTACCGTTAATGCGTTTTCCTTGCGTTCCAGGACCACCTCTCCGAGTACCGATGAGCCAGGTGACCAACCACCGGGGTTGGCAACTTCAACTACAATTCGGACAGAACGATTATTGGTGTCAATCATCGATACAATATCGGTAATGCTGCCTACCGCTACAACGTCAGGTGTGGCTGGCGTTGATAAACGAACAGGCAGGCCTTTTTTGAAGAACACTGTATTTGTTTCAGGAAATAACAGTACCACCTGAAACTTGTCCGAGGTGCTGATTTCAAAAATAGGCTTTCCCGGTACTACAAAGTCACCAATGGATATAAGGCGTTGTACCACATTGCCAGCCAAGGGTGAGCGAATGGTGGTTTTATTCAGATAATCCTGTGCTTTTTCCAGACTCGCTGTGGCTTGAAGGTATTGTTCACGTATTGATTTGAGTTGTGACTCAACTTCCTCGTGGCGTGAGCTTGAAATAAAACCCTTCTTCAGTAATTCGGTGCTACGGATAAAATTCTTTTCCTGATTTTGCAGCAAGGCTTCGAGCCGTTTGGCATTGGCTTCGGCTTCTCTAACGCTGAGTTTTGCTATTTCAGGATCGACAATAGCGATGACCTCGTTTTTATTAATACTTTGACCAATATCTTTTTTGATTTCGATAACACGCCCGGACGTTTCGGCCGAAATGGTGGGCGAGCTGATGCTGTTAACAACACCGATCGAACTGGCCGTATTTTCAAGCACTTCTGGTTTAACTACGGCGGTGGTAATGCTGCTTGCAACAAGAGCCTTGGTTGACTCAGCAGGTTTCTCTTTTTTTCCACAGGCCGTGCCACCAATGATACATACAGCGATGAGCGCGCTGGTTGAAAGATAACGTTGGTATTTGCGGGTTATTAACATGGACGTTTTCCTTAGTTGAAATTATGAGGGTATTTAGGGGGTTAGAATTCCATGAAGAGTTATTTCAGACAGTGCCGCGCTGTAATGACCTGCTTCTTTAGCGCAGATAAGTTCCGGAAATTGATCCAGTAATTTGTACACCTGGAAATAAAATACATTACCTGCAACAACTGACATGGCGATGATTGCGGCGGGAATAGTGTTTTTAATCTTGCCATCGGCTTGTGCTTTTTTGATAAGGTCGACAATTCGCGTAAAGTTTTCACCGAGCACATCATGCGCCATTCGGACATTTTGCTGGCCATTGTCGTCTTGCATTTCTCGTAAAATAAGCCGGGTAATATGGCTTTTTTTGAATAAATTGGTGAGATGCTGTAGCGAAAATTGTTGAATTTGTACTTCAGTTGAACAAGCAGGGTTGTTGATTTCATCAATGAGGATTGAAATTTCCTGACTGGCTTGTTTGAGCACGGCGAGATACAGCGCCTCTTTATTTTCAAAATGATGAAAAATATTGGCTTTACTGATGCCTGATTTTTTTGCAATAGCATTCAGCGAGGTGCCGCTGTAACCGTGCTCAGCAAACAGTTCTTCGGCTGCATGGATGATGTTTAATGCACCATCGCTGAAACTGGGGGTGTTTTTAGAAGGAGTCACTGTAAGAAATCCGCAGATGAGAGCCGTTTTATATTACCGGTAGAATCGTACTTACCATTCGATTGGTCGGTAACCGACCGGATGGTAAGTTTAATAAGCTATAAGAATGGAAGCAAGCATTTTTTGTTTTTGTGGGCTTTGATTGAGTGGTTATATCAGATTAAAAGTGATCTTTTGATCAAAATCTCAGTGGCTTGCTAGCGCAAAAACGGATTGGTTCGTTTTTCATGACCGATGGTAGTATTGGGGCCGTGTCCAGACACAACAACCGTATTGTCACTAAGCGTGAATAATTTGTTCCTAATAGAATTTAAGAGCGTTTGTGTATTCCCTCCGGGCAAGTCAGTGCGACCAATTGAACCATTAAATAATACATCACCCACAAACACGATATTATTTTGCGGGGCAGAGAAGACGATATGACCTGCCGTGTGGCCCGGACAAAATAAAACGTGAAAAATTATGTTTCCCACCGTAAGACTGTCGCCATCATCCAGCCATTGCGTCGGGGTAAAAGCTCGGGCCGGTATGCCGGACATTTGGCTTTGCAGCTCCATCATGTCAATGAGCGTGCGTTCATCTTTATGTGGACCGATAATAGGCACATTAAAAATTTCTGCGGCTTCAGCTGCGCCACCAGCATGATCAATATGGGCATGCGTCAACAGAATTTTTTCGATGATTACCTGCTTTTGTTTAACCGCTTTTATTAGCAAGGGTAAATCACCGCCGGGATCAATAAGTGCGCCTTTTTGGGTTTCAGGGCACCAGACCAAGGAACAATTTTGTTGGTAGGCGGTGACGGGGATAACGACCACTTTCATAGAAGATTGTCCATAATGAATTTCGTGTTTTAAAAAAAGCCCCGCAAGGGCGGGGCTTTTGAGTGGTTATTTCCGTACTTCCATTAGTTGCGTTGGGCTACTGGAATGGCATTTTTTGCCTGTTGAACGTATTCATCCATTTTATGGAAGTTCATATAACGATAGATATCACTTGCCATGGTATTTAGGTTTCTGGCGTATTCCATGTATTCCGCTGGAGTCGGCAGTTTTCCCATAACCGCAGCAACCGCCGCCAGTTCCGCAGAGGCAAGATAGACATTAGCTCCTTTGCCTAATCGATTGGGGAAGTTACGGGTAGAGGTTGATACAGCCGTGGATTGTGGTGCTATCTGTGCCTGGTTGCCCATGCACAAAGAACATCCCGGCATTTCAGTTCGCGCACCGGCGCGACCGAAAATATTGTAATAACCTTCTTCCATTAAAATGTGCTGATCCATTTTGGTTGGGGGTGCCAACCATAGCCGGGTGGTGAGAGGGGTGGTCAGTTTGTCGAGCAGTTTTCCGGCTGCACGAAAATGACCAATATTGGTCATACACGAACCGATGAACACCTCGTCTATTTTGTCACCCTGAACTTGTGAAAGTTTGCGCGCGTCATCAGGGTCGTTAGGGCAACAAAGAATAGGCTCTTTGATGTCGTTAAGATCAATTTCGATAACGGTGTGATATTCAGCATCTTTATCTGCACGCAGCAGATGAGGCTGAGCAAGCCATTTTTTCATTTCATTAATGCGGCGCTCGATGGTGCGCGCATCACCGTAACCGTTAGCCATCATCCAGCTCAGCAGCGTGATATTCGAGTTGAGATATTCGCTCACCGCGTCTTCGCTTAAGGTAATGGTGCAGCCAGCGGCTGAACGTTCAGCGGACGCGTCAGACAATTCAAAGGCCTGCTCTACGGTCAGGGAGTCAAGGCCTTCAATTTCCAGAATTCGGCCAGAGAAGACGTTTTTCTTGCCTTGTTTTTCAACGGTCAGCAAGCCTTCTTGGATGGCGTAATAAGGGATGGCATGCACCAGGTCACGCAGGGTGATGCCGGGTTGCATGGTGCCTTTGAATCGTACCAGAACTGATTCTGGCATATCCAGTGGCATTACGCCCGTTGCGGCGGCAAAAGCGACCAGTCCAGAACCTGCCGGGAAAGAAATACCCATAGGGAAGCGCGTGTGTGAATCACCACCGGTACCGACGGTGTCGGGCAACAGCATACGATTTAACCATGAATGGATGATTCCATCGCCGGGACGAAGCGAAACACCACCACGGTTCATAATAAAGTCAGGCAGGGTGTGTTGGGTTTCAATGTCTACCGGCTTCGGGTAAGCGGCGGTATGACAAAAAGACTGCATCACCAGATCAGCCGAAAAACCAAGACAGGCAAGGTCTTTTAATTCATCACGCGTCATGGGGCCAGTGGTATCTTGTGAACCCACTGTGGTCATTTTGGGTTCGCAATATTGACCGGGACGGACACCATCAACGCCACAGGCTTTCCCCACCATTTTTTGTGCCAGGGTATAACCTTTGTTTGATGTTGCAGGTGTAACAGGTAGCCGAAAGAGATTCGTTGCGCCAAGACCTAATGCCGCACGGGCGCGTTGGGTTAAGCCTCGACCAATAATCAGATTAATACGGCCACCCGCCTGTACTTCATCCAGTAAAACATCTGATCGGAATTCAAACTGCGAAATGGTCTCACCGGTTTTATTGTTTTTTATAAGGCCTTGGTAGGGATAAATATCAATAACATCCCCCATTTTCATTTTGGTAACGTCGCATTCAATAGGTAGGGCGCCTGCATCTTCCATAGTGTTGAAAAATATAGGTGCAATTTTTCCACCTAAACAAACACCACCAATACGTTTATTGGGCACAAAAGGAATGTCGTTGCCCATGTGCCACAATACGGAATTGGTCGCCGATTTACGTGAAGAGCCGGTTCCAACGACGTCGCCGACATAGGCCAGGGGATGGCCTGCTTGATTTTGCTCTTTGATCTGGCTGAGTGCATTGTGAATGCCTTCGCGCTCATTTTTCAGCATCGCATTGGCGTGTAATGGAATATCGGGGCGTGACCAGGCATCCTGCGCAGGTGACAAATCATCGGTATTGGTTTCACCGGGTACTTTAAATACAGTAACAGTAATTTTTTCAGGCACTTTACCATGACTGGTAAACCATTCAGCATCGGCCCATGACTGAAGCACTTGTTTGGCGAATAGATTTGTGGCGGCTTTTTCTTGTACGTCGTGAAATGCATCAAAAACCAGCAAGGTATGCGACAGCGCTTTTGCCGCTATTGGTGCCAACTCCTTGTCATCAAGCAGCGATACCAGCGGATCAATATTGTAGCCACCTAACATGGTGCCCAGCAGTTCAGTGGCTTTGGTTTTGCTGATAAGTGGAGATTTCACTTCACCTTTGCTGATGGCTGTAAGAAAACCGGCTTTTACGTAGGCCGCTTCATCAACACCGGGGGGGACCCGGTTTGTAATAAGTTCCAGGAGGAAGGCTTCCTCTCCACTGGGTGGTGTTTTTAACAGCTCAACCAGGGCAGTGGTTTGTTCTGCGGTGAGGGGTTTGGGTGGAATACCCTGAGCGGCTCTTTCTTCTGTGTGTTTACGATACGTTGTTAACAATGGTTGTTCCTCTGGCTTTCTGGTTGACTACCCAAGCATCTCATCTTATTTACAGTATATCGTTGGCCCGGTACGGCCAGGATCTGTGTAAGACTACTATAGAAGGGATCACTTGAATTGCTTGATGAAATTTATTAATTCACATCCATCGACGAAATAGGCCATTGAATTCTACCTTAAGCCTCTTCGAATGTTAACAAAACCGGGGCTAAATGGCTCATTATACGCAAGAATGTTTTTGCGCCTTATTGGTGCATTATTACTTCGTATTAACGTGTGTTTTGTCAGACTCTTGTCAGGCAAAAGTAAAGGTTTGCAGATGAAGGCCATGTTCATCGTGCTGAAGAAACCAGCCTTGATGATCCCAGTCTCCAAGCACATAACGTTTTTTGTCTTTACTATTGACGTGATAGTTATGAATGCCGGGACGATGGGTATGACCGTGAATCATTTGGTTTACCTGAAAAGCATCCATCACACGAATAACTTCGTCTTCGCATACATCAAGAATATTTTCTGCGGTGTAAGTGTTTTTATTTTTACTGTCCTGGCGTAACTGTTGTGCAAAAGCCAGTCTTTCGTGAATGGATTTTCTCAGTTGTTGTGTTATCCACTGTTCTGATCGTGCCAGCGTTCTGAATTTTATATAATCAAAGTCTTGTGTACACAAGCTGTCGCCGTGCAGTAGCAAGGTTGGAATTTTATCTAAAAAAATCACGGTGGGATCAGGCAATAGCTGCGCATTGCAAAGCGCCATAAACGCCTGACCGAGCAGAAAATCACGGTTGCCATGCATAAAATAAAGCGTAAGACCTTGCTGGCTTAGGCGGGATAAGTGAGCAATTACCTCTTGGACAAGTTCATCCTTGGGCGCATGGTCGATATAGTCATCACCAATCCAGAAATCAAAAAAATCGCCCAGAATATAAAGTTGTTCAGCCTTGCTTGCGTGCTGGTCAAGGAAGCGCAAAAACGCCCGGGTAATATCCGGGCGACTTTGCGTTAAATGTACGTCAGAAACGAATAATGTGACCATCGTTTGGAAAATCTTCAGGCTTGTGCTTCAGCTTGAACCGCTTTTTGAATAATGATGGGCTCCGCAGGCACATCTTCATGGCCACCATGACGTTTGGTTTTGCAGTCTTTGATTTTATTGACCACATCCATGCCTTCAATGACAGCGCCAAACACGGCGTAACCCCAGCCTTGTGTTGTAGGGGCTGTATGGTTAAGAAATGCGTTATTGCCTACATTGATAAAAAACTGGTTGGATGCAGAATGGGGCGCCGATGTTCTGGCCATGGCGATCGTGCCAATTTCATTTTTTAATCCATTGTCCGCCTCATTTTTAATGGGCGCATTGGAGCTGCGTTGGCTCATGTCCGGATCAAAGCCGCCACCCTGAATCATAAAACCATCAATAACGCGGTGAAAAATGGTGCCATCATACGCACCTTCATTTACGTAACTTAAGAAGTTGGCGCAGCTTACGGGCGCTTTCTCCTGATTCAGTTCAATAGTGATGTCTCCCTGAGACGTATGCAGGATGACTAAAGAATTACTCATGATTTTTCCTTGGTAGTGGAGGTGAAAAGATTTGACAGTGTTCGGCGTGATAGTTTCTTTTGTCGCGAGGGTAACCCGCTTTGATGATAGACAGTATAATAAGCCTCGTTTCTGTTAGAAAGAAATTTTTAGTCGAGGTCTTTCAGCCATTCTATTGTTGATAACACCTGTGGGCCTGAACACGGAGAAATAACTGTGCTTAAAATTTACAACACACTGACTCGCTCAAAGCAAAACTTCCATCCAATCGTTGAAGGCGAGGTCGGACTGTATGTGTGCGGCGTCACGGTGTATGACTACTGCCATATTGGCCACGCCCGCGTTATGGTGGCTTTTGATGTTATTTGTCGGTATTTACGCGAACGCGGGTATAACGTGCGTTATATCCGTAATATCACGGACATTGACGACAAAATTTTTAATCGTGCGCACGAAAATGGTGAAGACTATCGAGCACTCACGGAGCGTTTTATCACAGCCATGCATGATGATGAACGTGCGTTACACGTCTTGCCTCCTGATGTGGAACCAAAGGCAAGTGAACATATTGGCGAAATTGTAGCGATGATATCCACCCTCATAAGCAAAAATGCCGCCTACGCCGCAACGAATGGAGATGTCTATTTTTCAGTAGAACATTTTGCTACTTACGGCCGACTGACGAACAAAAAACTTGATGAGCTTTTGGTCGGGGCGCGGGTTGAGTTGGATGAAGCAAAAAGAAATCCTCTGGACTTTGTGTTATGGAAGGCTGCAAAACCAGGGGAGGCGCACTGGTCATCGCCCTGGGGTGAGGGTCGTCCTGGGTGGCACATCGAGTGCTCTGCTATGTCGACAAAATGTCTGGGGGATACCTTCGATATTCATGGCGGCGGTCCCGATCTTCCTTTTCCGCATCATGAAAACGAAATTGCGCAATCGGAGGCAGCGACAGGAAAAACCTATGTTCACACCTGGATGCATGCTGGTGCGGTCCGTGTTGATAACGAGAAAATGTCAAAATCCTTGGGTAATTTTTTTACTATTCGTGATGTGTTAAAGAATTATCACCCGGAAGTGGTGCGTTATTTCTTGATTTCCAGTCACTATCGGAGCCCGATCAGTTATTCAGAAGAAAACCTTAAAATTGCTATGACGGCGTTGAGACGTTTTTATGTGGCTCTGCGCAATGTTCCCGTAGATGACTCTGTTCACTGCAATAAAAATAGTGATGAATTTATGCGTTTTATGGCGGCCATGGATGATGATTTTAATACGCCGGAAGCGTTTGCCGTGATGTTTGATCTTGCCAAGGAACTCAATGTTGCCAAAGAAAACAATCCTGAGCGCGCAATCAAACTGGCGGCGCAATTAAAAGCGATGGGCGCCATCTTGGGTTTGCTGCATGAAGACCCAGCGCAATTTGTGCAATCCGGGTCTTTGGTAATAGATGAAGACTTCAGGACAGAGGTTGAACGCTTGATTGAACTGCGCAAAACAGCTCGTGCCACCAAAAACTGGGCGTTGGCTGATTCGGCAAGAGAACAATTAAAAGCGAAGAATGTGGTGGTGGAAGATCGGCCAGATGGTTCAAGTGTCTGGCGCGTGGAGTAATAAAATATTTAACAGTGCCTGGTATTGTTTACGGGTTTAGATTATCTGCAGCGTACAAGGTGTTTTCCATGAGAGAGGCGACTGTCATTGGGCCAACACCGCCGGGAACCGGGGTAATCCATGCGGCTCTTTCGCAGGCGCGCTCATAGTCAATGTCTCCCACAAGTTTGCCCGTTTCAGTGCGGTTAATTCCAACATCAATAACAATGGCACCTTTTTTAATCCAGTCACCGGGTATAAAACGCTGTTTGCCTACGGCAACGACCAGTATATCGCCCAAGGCGATGTGATCTTGCAAATTTTGCGTGAAGCGATGGCAGGTTGTGACCGTGGCACCGGCCATGAGTAGTTCGAGAAGCATTGGGCGACCCACCATGTTGGACGCGCCAACAATCACTGCTTCCTTTCCTTTTAAGGTGGTTCCGGTGCTAGACAGTAAACGCATAATTCCTTTGGGCGTACAGGGTCGCAGAAGCGGGTCGCGTACCGCCAGGCGCCCCATGTTGTAGGGGTGCAAGCCATCTACATCTTTATTTGGTGCGATACAGTTGACCACGAGGCTGGCGTCAAGATGATTTGGCAGCGGGAGCTGTATCAAAATCCCGTCAATGTCGGCGCGCTCGTTTAACGTTTTTATTAAGGTTAGTAGCGACTCTTGATCCACATCTACGGGCAGGTCGTAGGCAACTGATTTGAAGCCAACTTCAGTACACGCTTTTCGTTTGTTTTCTACATAAACCTTGCTTGCAGGGTCTGCTCCAACCAATATCACCGCAAGGCCCGGAGCACGTTTGCCGTTTTCGAGGCGAAGTGATACGCCGTTTTTGACTTCGCTGCAGACGAGTTGAGCTTCTTTCTTGCCATCAATAATTTTTGCGCGCATTGAATATAATACTTTTCGGTGTGATTTTTAATGAAGGTGAGAGTGATAACGTGCTTACAGAACAAGTAGCGCCGCTATTGTATTCCAATATCGTCAAAAGATTTACCCATGCTCATGCGCTTAAAGCAAAAAGCGCGGTAAATATTTTTAAAGTAAAAAGTTTTTAACACGTAATTGACGCAACATAGATCCAAGAGTATTATTCGCGCTCGCTTTGGTGAGCAGCTTTTTTTTGTTTACATCACCGTTATCAAGTGGTGTATCAAGAACAGATTTAACGAATCATCACAGTGGCAAAAGTAAGTCGACGGGGTGTAGCGCAGTCTGGTAGCGCGTCTGCTTTGGGAGCAGAATGTCGGGGGTTCGAATCCCTCCACCCCGACCACGTATTATACAAGTACTATAAACGCAAGTACTTAAGCATGGTTGCATGTTGGCTTGTAAGTCGGCGCCTGTAGCTCAACCGGATAGAGCATCGGCCTTCTAAGCCGAGGGTTGCAGGTTCGATTCCTGCCAGGCGCACCATTCGCACATATTATGGTGGATGTAGCTCAGTTGGTAGAGCTCCGGATTGTGATTCCGGCGGTCGTGGGTTCAAAACCCATCATCCACCCCATCTTTACTTATTTCCACCCCCATATTTTAAAAACTTGTTTGTACAGCCCCCTTGAATCTATAGATTCTTCTCAAAAATCTGCCCCTTCACTTTAACGCTCTTGTTTGCATGGCAGGGCAGCCTTGTGGCACAATTCTGCGCTCTTGAAATCAAAACATAAAAAATTCCTCATAAATTAACACATTGATTTTTATTGCCCTATTTTATGTAGCGCATAAAAGCATGAGGAATTATTTTACTTACTCACTTTTTCGTTATTTTGGCCTTTTTTATGTAGCCACTGCTTTGAGAGTTCTGTTCTTAAAGCAGGGCAAGTATTCAGTTAAAAGTTTATTTCAAAAAGTTAATCCCATAATTTTATTAATTTGAAGAGGGTGGTATGGAAGTTTCATTAGAAACTCTGGCAGGTTTAGATCGTCGTTTACTGATTCAACTGCCAGCCGAGTCTGTAGATGCGGATTTTGAGCAGCGAATTGCAGAAATGGCAAAAAAAGCGAAAATTCCGGGTTTTCGTCCAGGTAAAGTGCCTGTTAATGAAATTAAAAGACGGCATGGAAAAGCTTTACGCATGGAGATTATTAACGAAGTGATGCGAAAAAGCTTTTTTGATGCCGTTTCTCAACAAAAACTAACACCTGTTGGGTATCCAAAGTTCAATATTTTGAATGACGCGGCTAAAAAAGGATTGGAATTTTCAGCTGAATTTGAAGTGTATCCAGAGGTCAAGCTCCAGACATTTAACACGCTAAAAATTGAAAAACCAGTGGCTGAAATTACAGAGGCGGATGTTGATCATGTAATCGAAAACGTTCGCGAGCAGCATAAAGAATGGGAAGAGTTGGCACGTGCAGCAAGCTCAGGCGATCAAGTGCTTATTGATTATGCGGGCAAGATTGCGGGAGAGGCTTTTGATGGCGGCAGTGCAGAAGATGTTTCCCTGGTGCTGGGTTCAGGGCAAATGATCGACGGGTTTGAGCAAGGAATTGAAGGCGCAACAGCTGGTGAAACACGCATTTTGCAGCTTAAATTCCCAGATCAGTATCACGGGGAAGACGTTGCAGGTAAAAATGTCGAATTCACCATTACCGTTAAAAAAGTGTTGGGCAAAAAATTGCCCGAAGTAAATGAATCATTTGTTAAAAAATTAGGTGTTCAGGGTGATTTAAGCAGTTTTCGTGATGAAGTGCGTAAAAACATGACGCACGAGAAAGAACAAGCCGAAAAAAGAAATATCAAAGAACAGATATTCAAAGGTTTGGTTGAGCAGAACAAGATTGAGCTACCTAAGGCATTGGTAAAAAACGAAATAAGACGCCTGCAACAAAGAATGTTTCAACAGTTTGGAGGAGGTCAGCAGTTTGATCCAAGTCTGTTGCCCGAAGATCTCTTTATTGAAAAAGCCCAGGAATCAGCGGCAGTGGGTTTGATAATCTCTGCCATTATAAAAGAAAACAATTTGAAAGCAGATGGTGATAAAGTCCGCGCGATGGTTGAGGACTTGGCTAGTAGATATGACCGGCCAGAACAAGTTGTGAATTGGTACTACAATAATAATGAGAAATTAGCTGAAATTGAGGCCGTTGTTCTTGAAGATGCGGTAATTGCCCATATACTAGAAACTGCTTCCGTATCGAATAAAGAAGTAAGTTACGAAAGTCTGTTTAAATCTCAGTAAGAACATGCCGCACTGCAGAGTAAATGATATGCAGTTGTGATCCGGGCTCAATGAATCAACAAGTAACGTGTGTGGCGGATATTTGTGGATTTTCAATAAAAAGGAATGTGGTATATGTACGTTGACTCGAAGAATTACGATTTGCCCATGAATACATTGGTTCCAATGGTAGTCGAGCAAACAGCGCGTGGAGAACGATCCTACGATATCTATTCTCGATTACTTAAGGAGCGTGTCATATTTATTGTGGGTGAAATAGAAGACCACATGGCTAACTTGGTAGTTGCACAGCTTTTATTTTTGGAGTCTGAAAATCCTGACAAAGACATCCATCTGTACATTAATTCTCCAGGTGGTTCAGTGACAGCCGGTTTGGCTATCTATGACACCATGCAGTTTATCAAATCAGAAGTGAGTACTATGTGTATTGGTCAGGCGGCAAGCATGGGCGCTTTTCTTTTAACAGCAGGAGCGCAGGGAAAACGATACTGTTTGCCTAATGCTCGAGTCATGATTCATCAACCCTTGGGTGGTTTTAGAGGGCAGGCGTCCGACATTGAAATCCATGCCAAAGAAATCCTTGGTATTAAACATAAATTGAATCAAATGATGGCAGATCACACCGGACAACCTTTAAAAGTCATTGAGTCGGCAACCGATCGCGATAATTTTTTGAGTGCAGTTGAAGCCAAAAATTTCGGCCTGGTTGATAGTGTTTTGCAAAAAAGAAAAATAGACTGATTATTAATTGATTTTAGGTAAGTTATTTCTGGTATTAATCCAGATTTCTTTAACGGAATTTGATGAGGTATTTTTATGACTGATGATCACAATGGAAAAGGAGGAGATGGCGGCAAACTTCTCTACTGTTCATTTTGTGGCAAAAGTCAGCACGAAGTAAGGAAGCTAATCGCTGGACCTTCTGTTTTTGTTTGCGATGAATGTGTCGATCTGTGTAATGACATTATACGAGAAGAAATTCAGGAAGAATCAAAAGACGACAGCAATAGCAAATTACCTGTGCCACATGCCATCAAGGAAATTCTTGATGAGTATGTAATTGGACAGGTTGAGTCTAAAAAAGTATTAGCTGTTGCTGTTTACAATCACTACAAACGGCTGCGCCTTGAACAAAATAATTCAACCAAAAAAGATAATGTTGAGCTTGGCAAAAGTAATATTCTTTTAATAGGACCAACAGGCAGCGGAAAGACTTTGCTGGCAGAAACATTGGCGCGTTTGCTTAATGTCCCATTTACAATTGCTGATGCAACCACGTTGACTGAAGCTGGATATGTGGGTGAAGACGTTGAGAATATCATTCAAAAGTTATTGCAGAAGTGTGATTACGACGTTGAAAAAGCCCAGATGGGTATTGTCTATATAGATGAAATCGACAAGATTTCACGCAAATCAGACAATCCATCTATTACACGAGATGTTTCTGGTGAGGGTGTTCAGCAAGCCTTGCTGAAACTCATTGAGGGTACTGTGGCATCGGTGCCGCCGCAAGGTGGAAGAAAACACCCTCAACAGGAATTTTTACAGGTAAATACTTCAAACATACTCTTTATTTGTGGTGGAGCATTTGCTGGACTGGATAAGGTTATTACTTCTCGTTCGGAAAAGGGAGGAATAGGTTTTTCAGCTTCAGTTAAAGGAAAAGAAAATAAAAAGGACTTAGGCAAAATACTTAAAAATGTAGAGCCTGAGGACTTGATAAAATACGGACTTATCCCTGAGTTTGTTGGTCGTTTGCCTATTATTGCAACGCTGGATGAACTTGATGAAGAAGCACTGGTCCGTATTTTGACCGAACCAAAGAATGCACTGACAAAGCAATATGCAAAATTGTTCGATATGGATGGTGTTGAGTTAGTGTTCAGAGAAGATGCTCTGAAAGCTATTGCCAAAAAGGCAATGGAGAGAAAGACTGGCGCACGTGGTTTGCGTTCTATTGTAGAAAATGTGCTTTTAAATACGATGTATGATGTACCTTCTTCTAGCAACCTTGAAAAAGTAGTGGTTGATGAAGGCGCAATTTCGGGTGAAACACCACCACTTCTGATTTTCACCCGAAATGATGAATTTCCTCAAACGGTGTCTGAAAAGGCGAAATAAAGGGTTGTAAAACCCTTTGTTTTTATCACGGTTGATAAGGATGGCTGTCTTCGTGGTGGACTGAGCTTTGTTGTGTGACACAATTCCAGCTTTTGTCTTTGTTAAAATACACTTATTTTTATGCTATTAATCAGAATAGCTAATTCTGGAGAGTTTTCATGTCTACCGATTTAAGTAGTTCCGGCTCAGAATCGGCAATTCCACTTTTACCATTGCGCGATGTTATTGTTTATCCGCACATGGTCATCCCCTTGTTTGTTGGAAGAGACAAATCAATCAAAGCCCTTGAAGCAGCAATGCTTAATGA
>DAIRVL010000060.1:0-13967 GCA_036802845.1 Pseudomonadales bacterium
TTGGCCGTTCCGGCTCGGGTAAAAGCACCTTGACCAAACTGATCCAGCGCCTGTACGTGCCGGAGCGGGGGAAAGTATTAATCGACGGTATGGATTTGGTTTTGGCGGATGCCTCCAGTCTGCGCCGCCAGATCGGTGTGGTCTTGCAAGAGAACGTGTTGTTCAACCGCACACTGAGGGAAAACATTGCGCTCGCCGACCCCGGTGCGCCGTTGGAGCATGTTATTCAGGCGGCCAAACTGGCGGGTGCGCATGAATTTATTCTGGAATTGCCCGAGGCCTACGACACCATGGTTGGCGAACACGGCTCGACCTTGTCGGGTGGGCAGCGCCAGCGTATTGCCATTGCTCGCGCGCTGATGACACAACCACGCATTCTTATTTTTGACGAAGCGACCAGTGCGCTCGATTACGAATCAGAACGCATTATCCAGAACAACATGCAGGCTATTTGCCAAGGCCGTACTGTCATCATTATTGCGCATCGCCTGTCTGCGGTGCGTCATGCCAACCGCATTCTGGTGATGGACCATGGCCAGATTGTGGAAGCTGGAACCCACACTGAATTACTACAACATGAAGCAGGACATTACGCGCGCCTGCATCGCCTGCAACATGCTTAAGGCTTACCCATGAAACGACACGCCCTGGCTGACCTGCTCAAGCGCTATGCAAGTATCCTTCGCCACGCTTGGTCGCAACGCAAAGAAACCGACGCGCCCGAACTGGAACCCCACGAAGCCCAGTTCCTGCCCGCCGCACTGGCCTTGCGCGATACCCCGCTTCACCCCGCACCCCGCATGGCCATGTGGCTTATTATCGGTTTTGCGCTGTTTGCCTTGATTTGGGCTGTTGTTGGCAAGGTTGATGTCGTCGCCACGGCGAGTGGCAAAATCATTCCCAATGATCGTACCAAGGTAATTCAGCCGCTTGAAACAGCGACCGTCAAAGCGATTCATGTTCGAGATGGCCAGCGTGTAAAAGCCGGTGAAGTGCTGGTAGAGCTAGATGCCACCATCGCACAGGCCGATACCGATCGAACCCGTGTCGACTGGCAACAAATGCAACTAGATGCGGCGCGTGCCCGCGCCATGCTTGATGCCTTGCAGCACGACAGTGCGAGTGCTGTTATGAACGATCCGCTTCAGGGTGTGGATACGGCAAAGTACGCCGCCTCACAGCGCTTTCTGGCAGGGCAATACACCGAATACCGTGCCAGGATGCAACAACTGAATGCGGAGCTTACGCAGCACGAAGCCGAGCGCAATGCCGCGCTGGAAAATTCACACAAACTCGAAGCGACCTTGCCGCTGATTACGCAACGCGCGAAAGATATGAAAGATTTGCTCGAAAAAAATTACGTACCCCGCCACGACTATCTGGAAAAAGAACAGCTGCGTATCGAATCCGAACGCGATCTGGCTTTTTCGCGGGCCAAACTCAACGAGCTGGATGCGGTTATTCTCACCAACAAACGTCAACGCGAAGCGCTCACGGCAGAAACGCAGCGTGTGCAACTCGACCAAATGCACGAAGCCGAACAAAAGATGGCGGAATACAAACAAGACTTTATCAAGGCAACCGACCGGCGCGAGTCCATGACCTTGACTGCGCCGGTAGATGGCACTGTACAGCAATTGGCGATTTATACGGTCGGTGGTGTGGTGACGCCGGCGCAACAACTCATGCTGATTGTGCCCAAAGGCAACACGCTCGAAGTGGAAGCCTTTGTGCAAAACAAAGACATCGGTTTTGTTAATGACAATCAAAAAGCAGAAATCAAAATAGAAACGTTCCCCTTCACCAAATACGGCACCATTCACGGCACTGTGCTGCATGTGTCTAACGATGCAATACAGATGGAGTCGCGGCAAGCGCAAACCAATGACAATAAAATCAACAGTGCTGATAACCGTGATAAACCGTCAGGACTGGTTTACACCGCTCGTGTGCAATTGAATAAAAGCACCATGCAGGTTGAGGGAAAAACCATCAATCTGACACCGGGAATGGCGGTGACGGTTGAAATCAAAACGGGCAAACGGCGACTGATCGAATACTTCCTGAGCCCCTTGCTACAGTACAAAGATGAAAGTTTGCGCGAGCGTTAATAAAACGCCTCAGGCCGCAGCCCGTGAAATCCGGGTTGTTTACCGCACGAATCTACAATGACTTGTATATTGCTCTCATTTCACTTAGAATCTTGCCCCTTTCTGCTTCGTCTTGTGTGACTGAAGAGTCATGGCAGGCGGGCATTGAAATACTCCTTGCTTTTATGCGTAGGCCAGAGGCCGCCATGGGGGCTGTTTTTATACAACCGGAAGGAGCTTGTATGCGTCATTACGAAATTGTTTTTCTTGTCCATCCTGATCAAAGTGAACAGGTTTCTGGCATGATCGATCGCTATACTGGAATGGTTACCAGTGGGGGTGGTGTGGTTCATCGTCTTGAAAACTGGGGCCGGCGTCAATTGGCTTATCCTATTAATAAGTTGCATAAAGCGCATTATGTTCTGATGAATATAGAGTGCAGCGCAGAGGTTTTGGATGAGCTCACCACAAACTTCCGCTTTAACGATGCGGTTATTCGTAATCTAGTCGTTCGTCGCGATGAAGCAATTACGGCAGAATCGCCGCTGTTAAAAGCTGTTGATGAAAGAACCCAAAGAACCACAGCCGATAGAAGCTTGCGTTCTGAAGCAAGTGAGTTTGGCTCGGTTGATGATGAAGCCAGCGTCGATGAAGACGACGAGGTTTCGGGTTCGCGAGATCGTTAAGTACAGTGGCAAGTTTGTTGCGCAGTCTGTTGGTCGATGTTAAATATTCTTCGATGGCAGCTTCAGTTTAAAGAAACAAGATTCAGGAGAGAGTAAATGTCACGTTATTTTCGTAGACGTAAATATTGCCGTTTTACTGCTGAAGGCATTGAGCAAATAGATTACAAAGATATCGAATTGCTTAAGGCGTATGTCAGCGAAACAGGAAAAATCGTACCTAGCCGGATTACTGGAACCAAGGCGATTTATCAGCGCCAGTTGTCGACTGTTATTAAACAAGCGCGTTATCTTGCCTTATTGCCCTACACCGACAAGCACGAATAAGTTTGGAGTCGGTGACGCATGCGAGCTTTGGCTGAATACGTCATGCGTGGCCGTCGCAATGCTGCAATGGCCATTATGCTTTTTGGGTTTATCCCCTTTGTTTCATGGCTAAGCCCATCCATTGTTGCGTTGGTTGCTTTACGAAAAGGGATAAGTGAAGGTGTTTTGATGGCATTATGGGCGTTACTGCCCGCCATCTATTTTTGGCGCGAGGGCGATGGTGTTGCTCTTCCACTGATTATTGTAGTGCTTGTGTCGTCACTTGTTCTTAGAAGGACAATATCACTGGAATTTGCCGTGTTAACGCAGTTAGTAATAGCCGCAATAACAACGGTGATAGTAGTTGAATTCAAGTTTTTGCCTTATGAAATGCTGCTGGATGTATTCAAGCAGTTGTTGGCCAAGGTTGAGCTGAACAAGCAGATAACCATGCCCTTGCTTGAGCCCGAACATTACGAGTTGCTGGTGGCAAATTTTTACAGCTTGAGTTTGGGCAGCATGGCTTTGTTGGCTTTGTTGGTGGCGCGGTGGTGGCAGGCAATGTTGTATAACCCGGGTGGTTTTCAGCAGGAGTTTCATCAATTGCGCTTGCCGCCCTTATGGGCAACAGGTATTACGGCGCTTTTGCTGACAGCCGGAGCCAACCCGCTTACGGGTTCTTTGGTGTTGTTGTTGACCTTGCCTATCTTGATCGCAGGCCTTGCCCTGGTACATGGTGGTGTAAAGTCACTTGGAGCGGGTAGACGAAGTTTATCGGTGTTTTATATAGCGCTGTTTATGCTGGGTCCTTACCTGTATATTCCGCTACTTGTATTGGCAGTTGCAGACAGTTTTTTTGATTTTAGACGTCGACTTAAAAAGATATCTCGAAACTAGTACCGGATTTGATGTTGCGGTTCGGTGGTAAGTAGAGACGAGGGGAAAAAGATGGAAGTAATACTGTTAGAAAAAAATCGTAATTTGGGTCAATTGGGAGACAAGGTCAATGTAAAAGCGGGTTATGCGCGCAATTACCTGATCCCTTTTAAGAAGGCTGTTCCTGCGACCCAAGCCAATCTTAAAGAGTTTGATGCGCGTCGTGCGGAACTGGAAAAACAGGAACGTAACATTCTGGCGGAGGCCCAGGCGCGGATGGAAAAACTGTCAGTACTGGAAGTGACCATCGCTGCAAAAGCCGGGGACGAAGGTAAATTGTTTGGCTCAATCGGAACCCGTGATATTGCCGAAGCAATCACCGCAGCGGGGATTGCTGTTGAGAAAAAAGAAGTACGTTTGCCTACAGGCCCGATTCGTCAAACCGGTCAGTATGATATTGATGTGCAAGTTCACAGCGACGTTTCTGGTACTGTTAAACTGGTAATTGTTGAAGAATAAGCATCACGAGTCAGCCTTATGAAATAACAACAGGCACCCTATTAGTGGGTGCCTGTTGGTTTATTGCAGCTCTTTGCATTGATCTGGTTTATTCAATTTTGCCACTTGTTTACTAAACGAGGGTGGCCACTTCGTATTTTCTGAAACACTCTTACGCCGGTAAAAGCTGATTGGACTTGTTCAGAGTTTCCCAAGTAGAATTTGATTCCTTTCAGCTGCGGCTCTGGTTCATAGCACATGACTGATCAAGTTTCTGATCGAGATATTTCCAACTTAAAACTCCCGCCCAATTCGCTTGAAGCTGAACAATCCATTCTGGGTGGTTTGATGCTGAACAATCATGCCTGGATGGATGTGATTGAGGCGATAGCGGAAACGGATTTTTATCGCCATGAACATCGCCTGATTTTTCGGGTGATGTGTCAACTGATGGAAACAGATACACCCCTTGATGTGGTGACGGTGTCTGAGGCGCTGGATAAACGCAATCAGCTCGATGAGATCGGTGGCCTGGCCTATTTGGGCGAGCTGGCAAATAGTACGCCGGGAACAGTCAATATCCGGGCCTATTGTCAAATTGTGCGTGAACGTTCCGTGTTGCGGCAATTGATTCAGGTCAGCAGTGAAATATCGGCCAATGCATTTAACACCGGCGGACGCAATTCACGGGAAATCCTTGATGACGCCGAACGCAAAGTGTTTGCCATTGCCGAGCAAGGGGCCAAACAAGGCGGGCCACAGACCATCAAACCCTTGCTGACCAAAGTAGTGGATCGTATTGATACGCTCTACTCATCCGATTCGGATCTAACGGGTTTGAGTACGGGTTTTGTTGATCTTGATAGCATTACCTCGGGCTTGCAGAATTCTGATCTGGTCATTATCGCGGGACGCCCTTCCATGGGTAAAACCACCTTTGCGATCAATATTGCCGAAAATGTGATCATGACGGAGAGCCTGCCTGTGCTGATTTTTAGCATGGAAATGCCGGCAGATGCGATTGTCACTCGTATGCTGTCTTCCTTGGGTCGCATTGAATTGCAGCGTTTGCGTAGCGGCAAGCTTGAAGAAGAAGACTGGCCGCGCCTGAATTCGGCTATCAGTTTGCTCGCAGATAAAAAACTGCTCATTGATGATACCCCGGCGCTAACACCGCTTGAGGTGAGAGCCCGCGCACGTCGGGTGGCAAAGGAATACAGTGGCATCGGTTTGATCGTGCTGGATTATCTTCAGTTGATGCAAGTGCCCGGCTCGGCCTCCAGGGTGGAAGAAGTTTCGGAAATTTCGCGCTCACTGAAATCACTGGCCAAAGAGCTTCATTGTCCAGTGATTGCCTTGTCGCAGTTGAATCGTGGTTTGGAACAGCGCCCCAACAAACGTCCCTTGATGTCTGACTTGCGGGAGTCCGGTGCCATTGAGCAGGATGCTGACGTGATCATGTTTATTTACCGGGATGATGTGTACAACAAAGAAGAAAACAATCCCTTAAAAGGGATAGGCGAAATCATCATTGGGAAACAGCGAAATGGTCCGATAGGTGATGTCAAGCTGGCCTTCCTCGGGCGTTATACCAAGTTTGAAGATTTGGCCCCGGGTTTTTATTCACAGCTTGCCTAAGATTTTCTGATTCACTGCCGTGAACGTGACTTAATTTCAGGAGATAAACCGTGCGACATGGATGCTGTGCCGAGATCAATATCAGCGCCTTGCGTCATAATGTGGCGCTGATCAGGCAAAAGGTGCCGCACGCTATTGTCGCGGTGGTTAAAGCCGATGCCTATGGGCACGGGCTTAAAACAGTAGTAGAAACACTGGAAACTTTGGTAGACATGTTTGCCGTGGCCTATATAGAAGAGGCCACCGCGCTGCGAAAACTCACAGCCAAACCCATTTTGGCGCTGGAAGGTTTTTTTGATCAGGATGAATTGCAGACGGCGGCTACCTTGCAAATTGCCTGTGTTGTGCACAGTGATTATCAACTAAGACACTTGGAAAGTTTTCAAACATCCGCAAACCTTGATCTGTGGATAAAAGTCGATTCCGGCATGAACCGATTGGGTTTCCCGCCGACACAGTTTAGGCAGGCTTATCAGCGCATACGTCAGCACAGCTCTTGTGCATCGCTCACGGTAATGAGTCATTTAAGTTGTGCCGATGAGCGTGACCGTGCCATTACCTCAGAGCAAATCAGCCGTTTTTATGCACTGATCAACGATTTGAGCACGCCGGCAAGTCTGGCTAATTCGGCCGGAATTCTTGCCTGGCCGCAGGCGATGTCAAACGCGCATGTGCAATGGCTACGACCGGGCATTATGCTTTACGGCGCCTCACCTTTTGAAAATGAAAGTGCTGAACACCTGGGTTTACGTCCGGTGATGACACTGCGATCGATGCTGATAACAATCCGGGAGCTGAAGGTCGGTGACTGTGTGGGTTACGGTGCCCGCTGGTGTGCGCAACGGCCTTCACGTATTGGCGTGGTGGCCATTGGTTACGGTGACGGTTACCCGCGACATGCGCCAACAGGCACGCCGGTGCTGGTGAATGAACAGCGCGTGCCGCTCGTGGGTCGCGTATCCATGGACATGATTACCGTGGATTTAACTGATTTGCCCACTGCGGCCATCGGTGACCCTGTGGTTTTATGGGGACAGGGTTTGCCGGTGGAAGAGGTCGCGCGTTTTGCTGGCACCCTCAGTTATGACCTCTTGACCGGGGTCACCGCGCGTGTGGCGCGACGTGTAATCGACAGACCCTAAGCTCTGGGACTTTGCCAGAATTTTTTCCAATTCTAACTCACTAAAGCGCTGCAAATGGCCAAGAAAAAAACTGCGTATGTGTGCACCGACTGTGGTGCTGAATATCGAAACTGGCAAGGCCAATGTTCCGATTGCCTGACCTGGAATACGATCAGCGAGATTGTGTTGGCACCGGCAAAAAGCAGTCAGCAAAATTTTACCGATAAAAACACCGGCTATGCGGGGACCTTGTCTGCGGTTAAGGATTTTGCAGACATTGATTTGACCGAGTATCCACGGATCACGAGCGGTTTTGACGAGTTTGATCGTGTTTTGGGCGGAGGTTTGGTGCCGGGTTCAACAATTCTTATTGGCGGACAACCGGGCGCTGGAAAAAGCACGCTGTTATTGCAAACTTTGTGCAAGCTGGCGCAAAAAATCCCTGCGTTGTATGTGACCGGCGAGGAATCCTTGCAACAAGTCGCGATGCGCGCAGAACGTTTGGGTTTGCCACGTGCCAATCTGAAAATGCTGGCCGAAACCGGTGTTGAGTCAATCTGCAACACGGCTCAGCAACTGAATCCAAAAATTCTGGTGGTTGATTCAATTCAGGTCATGAGTGTGGGCGAATTGCAATCAGCGCCTGGGGGTGTGGCGCAGGTGCGCGAAAGCGCGGCCTATTTGACGCGTTTTGCCAAACAAACCCAGACCATTCTGTTTCTGGTGGGTCATGTGACCAAAGATGGCAGCTTAGCCGGTCCGAAAGTGCTGGAGCACATGATTGATTGTTCCATTATGCTCGAAGGCGGCAGTGACAGCCGTTTTCGTACCTTGCGCAGCACCAAAAATCGTTTTGGTGCGGTGAATGAGCTTGGCGTGTTCGCCATGACCGGACAAGGTTTGAAAGAGGTTAAAAATCCTTCGGCTATTTTTCTTAATCGCAGTGAAGAACGAGCCTCCGGCAGTATCGTGATGGTGGTGTGGGAAGGAACTCGACCGCTGCTGATCGAAATTCAGGCCTTGGTCGATAGCAATGCGATGGGCATGCCACGGCGGGTGACTGTGGGTCTGGATCATAATCGCCTGGCGATGCTGCTGGCTGTGCTGCATCGTCACGGGGGTTTGATGTTGGGTGATCAGGATGTGTTTGTGAATGTTGTTGGCGGCGTGAAGGTGATGGAAACCAGCGCTGATCTGGCGCTGTTGCTGGCCATTGTGTCGAGTTTTCGTGATCAGATTTTACCGCCGGATTGGGTGGTCTTTGGTGAGGTGGGGCTGTCAGGGGAAATTCGTCCGGTTCCCTCAGGCAGAGAACGCATTCAGGAAGCGGCAAAACATGGCTTTAAAAAAGCCATTGTCCCGGCGGCCAACGCACCCAAAGAAAAAATTCCAGGCATGGAAGTCATTGCCGTGCAGAAATTGAGTGAAGCCTTGGCGGTGTTATAAGTTTACTTGCTTAATGGTTCAGGGAGGCACGGATACAGTGTAATTGCTCAAAGCTGTATTCTTTTCCCAGCGCTTCATAGACCTGACCGAGGGAAATTTTGTCTTCTGCGCTACGATGAGCGCGTAAAACCTCCTGAATGTGTTGAATCTGTATTTCTGTTAATTCCACAACGTCGCCAAGTGCTAACAGACCGAGCTCAATGGCATCGGCAAGATGTTTGTACACGGTTATTTCTTTCAGATTGCGCCGTTGCCCGATGGCGCTAATTGATAATCCGGCCTGAAACAAGGCAAAACTTTCGTGACTGGTGGTCGACAGAGACGTGCCGTGATTGGTGTGCTGTTTTTTCTCTTTAGGGGTCGCAGCTTCGGAGCTGTGCTGGCGCAGTATCGATAAAAATGTCTCCCCGTATTTTTCCAGTTTACGGGTGCCGACACCACTAACCTGGGCGAACGTGACCAGAGAATGGGGGTGTTTATCTATCATGTCCATGAGCGTTGCGTCGTGAAAAATAACATAGGGTGCGACGCCTTCGGCTTCGGCTAATTTTTTTCGGCAGGCGCGAAGCGCATCCCACAAGGCGTTGTGGGCAGGGGAAACACGGTCGGTCAAGGGGGTTTTGAAACGCGGTTTGGTGTCGGTTTTTTCCTTGCGTAAGAACAGTTCTTCTTCGCCCCGCAACAAGGGACGACATTTGTTTGCCAGTTGCAAACTGCCGTGGCCCTCGGAATCCAGTTGAATGTAGCCACGTGCCATCAATTGCCGTAGTACCGAGCGCCATTGATGCGCGTCGAGTTCCTTGCCAATGCCAAAGGTGCTGATGCGCTGATGTTGGCATTGCTCCACTTTGGGCGTGACTTTGCCCAACAAGA
Organism: Pseudomonadales bacterium; assembly: GCA_036802845.1. Classification (GTDB taxonomy): domain Bacteria; phylum Pseudomonadota; class Gammaproteobacteria; order Pseudomonadales; family UBA3067; genus DAIRVL01. The sequence continues at coordinate 9,532 of DAIRVL010000060.1, forward strand.
CGTCAATGATATGGCCGGCACCAAAACGTTGATCGGTGCGATACATTGTGCTGAGTGCCTTGCGGGCGGCTTCGCTGCCATTCCACAGTTCGGGTGGGTTCAGGCAGTTATCACAGTTACCACAGTGTTCCTGGCTGGGTTCACCAAAATAATGCAGCAGGGCATGGCGGCGGCAGGTGGTGATTTCACATAAGCCCAGCATGGCGTCGAGTTTTTGTTGTTCCTGTAACTGAAACTTGATTGGCGCCTGGCTGTTTTGGCTCATCCACTGCCGCAGCATGATCACATCTTGTAAACCGTAGGCCATCCAGGCGGTGGCGGCCAAACCATCGCGCCCGGCACGGCCTGTTTCCTGATAATAGGCTTCAATGCTTTTGGGTAGATCAAGATGCGCGACAAAACGCACATCGGGTTTATCTATGCCCATACCAAAGGCAATGGTTGCAACAATGATAATGCCTTCTTCGCGTAAAAAACGTGTTTGATGCGTGGTGCGTTCATTATTCGACATGCCAGCATGGTAGGGCAGTGCAGGCAAGCCCTGGCCTTGCAGCCACGTTGCGGTTTCATCGACTTTTTTTCTGGAAAGACAGTAGACCACGCCGGCATCATGCGGGTGCTCGCTGCGAATAAAATGCAGAAGATTTTGCCGGGCATTTTCTTTAAGCGTGATGCGGTATTGAATGTTGGGTCGATCAAAGCTGCTCAAAAACAGGCGTGCATTGTTCAGCGCCAGTTGGCTTGTAATTTCATCGCGGGTGCGGGCGTCTGCCGTGGCGGTTAATGCAATGCGCGGCACACCGGGAAAGCGTTCATGCAGCAGATTAAGCGAAAGATAATCCTTGCGGAAATTATGTCCCCACTGCGATACACAATGGGCTTCATCAATGGCAAAGAGGGCAATGGGTATTTGTGTCAGCAGTTCCAAGGTGCGCGGCTGAATCAGGCGTTCAGGGGCGATATAAAGCAGGTCCAGCTCACCGGCAAGCAAGGCCTGTTCAACGATGCGGATCTGGTCAAAATCGAGGGTTGAATTCAGATACGTGCTGCGCACACCTAATTGACTGAGGGCGTCGACTTGATCCTGCATCAAGGCAATCAGCGGTGAAATGACCACGCCGACTCCCGGTCTGATGATGGCGGGCAGTTGATAACACAGGGATTTCCCCCCTCCCGTCGGCATCACCACCAGGGCATCCTGCCCGTGCAGCAAGGTGGTGATGATGTCTTCCTGCAAGGGGCGGAATTGGTGAAAACCAAAGGTGTTTTGTAAAACGTGAAGGGCGCGATTGAGCATGGCAGCGAGTATACTGTTGCTTGTTTGGTGCGCAAACACTTTTTGATGCAGAGGGTGGTTTTGATGGTACGCAGTCTGATGGTTTTGATGCTGTTTCACTTGCTCGGTGTTTGGGTGGTGAGCTATTTCTCCTTGAATTTGCCGGGTTCCATTTGTGGTCTGCTCATGCTGCTGGTTTTTTTGGTGTTAAGGGGTGGGGTGTCGCCGCTGTTGCAACAGACCTCTGATACCTTGTTTGCCCATTTGCCCTTGTTTTTAATTCCTGGCACGGTAGGTATTGTTTCGTGGTGGCCCTTGTTGGCGAATAAACTGCCGGAACTGGGCCTTATTTTGCTAGTAAGTTTTACGCTCACCTATTTCTTTGCCTTTGCTGTGATGACGTTGTTGATGAGGCGATCAGATTAAGATGGAGCACATGATTGAAGCCAGCAAGCTTGTTGTGGTACACCCGCTTTTTGCCTTGTTGTTAACACTGTTGTGTTATCAGGGTGCGGTATTTTTGTATGAAAAAGCCGGCAGGTTTCCCTTGCTGCATCCTTTGTTAGTGGCCACGGCAATGCTTGTTTTTCTGCTGGATTTTTTGGGTATTCACTACGCGCAGTATTATAAAAATGTCGAAATCCTGCCCCTTTTTCTGGGGGTGGTAACGGTGGCTTTGGCTATCCCGCTCTATGAAAGTCTGCGGCATATGCGTTTGCTCTTGTTGCCGGTATTGATCACGGTGCTTTTGAGTGCCCCTTTTGCGGTGGGACTGGTGCTGCTTCTGGCGGATGTGTTTAATCTGGATGCGGTGTTAACGAAGTCGCTGGCGACAAAATCAGTGACCACGCCGATTGCAGTATTGGTCAGCGAGGAAATAGGCGGCAAAGCGGCACTGGCTACCGCATTTGTTCTGGTGACCGGTATGTTCGCGCCTATTTTGGTGCCGGTGTTCTTGAAACTCTGGCCCGCTAAGCGAGACGCCATAACGGGTATTGCGCTTGGTTTGTCTTCACATGCCATTGGCACCGCAAAAGCACTGGAAATCAGCCGGGAATGCGGTGCCTTTTCTGCGCTGGCCATGAGTTTGACGGGGATTCTAACAGCGCTGTTCCTGCCCTGGTTTTTTTAGCGGCGCATTTTACGGGTGAGCGTCTACCAGTTGATAGCAGGGCGTGTAGTTATCCTTGGTCAGTTTCATGCGTTTTTGTGCTACAAAGGCGCACAATAAATTGTCGAGCGCCTGTAGAATTGTTTTATCGCCATTAATTTTAAAGGGGCCATGTTCTTCAATGGCGCGAATGCCATTTACTTTAATATTTCCCGCGACAATGCCCGAAAAGGCCTTGCGTAGATTAGCGGCAAGTTCATGGGTGGGTTGTTGGGCATGTAACTCAAGCGATGCCATGCTTTGATGATCAGGGTGGAAGGGAAACTGAAAACTGCTATCAATTTTCAGATTCCAGTTGTAATAGTACGCATCGCTATTTTTCCTTCGAAAATCCCGAACGTCCTGTACTCCCTTGAGTGATTGCCGGGCGACTTCTTCCGGGTCGTCAATGATGATCTTGTATTTTTGCCGAGCTTTTTCTCCCAGCGTGGTGCCAATAAAAATATCCAGTTGCTTAAAGTATTCTTTGCATTCTTTGGGACCGGTAAAAATTAATGGAAAAGGCATGTCACTGTTATCGGGGTGCAACAATATACCCAATAAATAGAGAATCTCTTCTGCCGTGCCGGCGCCACCGGGAAATACGATAAAAGCGTGTCCTGTGCGTACAAAGGCTTCGAGTCGTTTTTCAATATCGGGAAAAATAACCAGATCATTAACGATGGGATTAGGTGACTCTGCCGCAATGATGCCCGGTTCAGTAAAGCCTATATAACGGCCACTGGTATGCCGTTGTTTGGCATGGGCAATGTTTGCGCCTTTCATCGGCCCTTTCATGGCACCCGGGCCGCAACCGGTGCAAATATTTAATTTACGCAGACCCAATTCATGCCCTACTTCCTTGGTGTAATCGTACTCATGACGCTGGATGGCGTGACCACCCCAGCAGACCACCAGATTGGGGTCTTCCGCAGGCCGGAGAATATTGGCATTACGCAGAATATAAAATACGGCATTGGTGATATTGCTTGAATTATCGAGCGAGATACTCAATTCGTTATTAACGTAAAGAATGTCACGAATCACCGCAAAAAGATGTTCTTTGATGCCGCGTATGATTTCACCGTCAACAAAGGCGCTGGCAGGAGCATTGTGTAAATCCAGACGAATGCCACGGCTGCGGCGATGTATATGGATGTTGTAATCCTTGTATTGTTCAAAGATCAGTTTGCTGTCATCTATTTCACTGCCGCAATTCAAAACCGCAAGTGAGCAGCGTCGCAAGGTGTCATAGAGTTCTTTGGAGCCGGCTTCGGCAAGGGAGTTGATCTCTGATTGAGACAGGGTTCCCATGATTTCATCGGGGGAAATACTTGTACTTATTTGATTCATAGTGAATAGTCTTCAGTTTTGGTTTTATTCAGAAAGAATTTAACTTATTGATCTTAAAGAATACATAAATAGCATGATTTAACGAGAGCAGACGATGCAAATGTGAACGAGTCCATTAACCCCTTATATGTTCATTATAGTATGTCGCATAAAGTCAATGCGTAATAAAAAACAGGACCTATGTGCATTTCTACAACGAGGGTGTCTTAAGCGTTTGATTAAGAATGTGATTGCTGAAATTCGGGTGACGGAAATGCGCAAATTTTTCCTGAAGACCGGACCTGTTTCCTTTTATAAGGAGAAATTTTAGCGTCTTGGCTTGTCAATGTGTCTTTGGCTCAAGTAAAGTCCGGTTAGATCTGAAAGGGAGATTCTTGCTCAGTACCGGGGTAACAGGGTGTAATGCCTTGTCTGCAACGGTTATCGATCCGTGTTACTGTGTTACTGCAAATAATAATGTTTAAAAAATGGAAATAAGGAGATGTTTATGAGTGTAGCAACAGCTGACATTCGCCGGCCAGAAGCCAGTGTGTGGATGTATTTTCCGTATATCGCACCTATGCTGCTTTCAACTGCGGCGACCTATTTGGTTTTTACTAACTCAAGCGTGGTGGGTTGGGGTTTTATTATTTTTCTGGTGGCACTCAGAGTGCTTGA
>DAIRVL010000061.1:0-13811 GCA_036802845.1 Pseudomonadales bacterium
GTTAAGGGGTCAGGTCTTTGATTTATGACCACCTTATTTTTTGACTATTTGATGTTTACTTCTGAGGAAGGTGCGTTATAACCAGGCCTCTGTGATTGGAGCGTGCGGGTGCGTGATCTCGAGGTATATCAATTTTTAGTAAAACAGGTGAAGCTGAACGGATTAAATTTCTTGTTTTTGTTTTTGTTTTTGTTTTTGATGTTTCTGTTTATGTGGTGACGTCGTTTCACTGTTACCGGGTGTTATTTATACACCAGAAAGCGGTAAAATCCCGTGGTGAGCAAGAGGCGATGACTCGCTGGGGTGGTTATTTTACGCGGGCATCAGTAGTAAAGTTAAAGTGGATGTTTTAATAATACCGAAGCCGCAGCACCGTAATCTTGACCTTGCATAAAGTTTTATAAACCGCAGGCATGCTGCCATGGAGATTACTATGACAAAGCCGAAACCAAGCCAGTCATTTATTGCCCGCCTTGTTTTGATTTTATTGCTGACAACGGCGTTACCTTGCCCGATAGTTGCTCTGGATGCTGTAACAACGAGCGCTGTACAGAGCCTTGTGCCTTTCTCGTCGGACGAGGGCCTTGTGCGCTTGTCCCGATCAACGGCGAAAGTCGATTTTGCTGCGCTTGCTAACCAGTTTGAGGCGCAATCCAATGCGGTGTTTTGTGGCCCAACGTCGGCAGCTATCGTTCTGAATGCCCTTTTCGATAAAAACACCCGGCTGCCTCGCGACCGAAGCCGTTTTAGTACAGAGGACTTGCGCTATCTTCCTGACAAGTTTGATCTTACTGTTCCACGCTTTACACAAGAGGGTGTGATTTCCAAAGGCAATAAGACGCGGGCGCAGGTTCTTGGTGAGCCGATCACTTTTGCGGGTAAGCCAGTGAATGATTTTGGTTATCAGCTGCGCCAGTTAGATGAAATGTTAAGAGCTAACGGTGTTATTACGCAGCTTAGCGTGGTTGACAATAACAAGGGTGAGCAAGAGGTTCGTGCTGACCTTGTTAATAACCTCAAACGTCGCGGTGATTACGTGATTGTTGCCTATAAACGCGGGGAGGTGGGCCAGCACGGCGGCGGGCATATTTCGCCGCTGGCTGCCTACGATGCAGTGTCTGACTCTTTTCTTGTTTTAGATGTGAATCCTGCAAATGCCAACTGGGTTTGGATGCCAGCGGCCATACTGATCAAGGGAATGCGCACCTTCGACACGCTTGAAAACCGTGGTTACATTTTAATTCAGTCGCCGTGAGTGTCTGCGTACAACAGGCTGCTAATTACCAGGACCAGCTGCTGCCACTCGACCATGAGTTCGTTCCCCACGAACCGCCGCTGCTCCAGGCGCTGGTGTCCGTTGTGGTTGTGGTGCCTGTCCATGTGCTAGTGCCGTCCCATGAGCTGGTTCCGGTCGAGCTGCTAGTAGATAAAGACGTAGAGCTGGTGTCTGTATAAGTTGGTGTTGTGCTCGTGGTTGTTGTGGACGAAGTGGTACCAGAGCTTGTTGTGGCAGACGTGGTATCAGACGTTGTGGTGGCAGAGGAAACGCTGGTGTCGGAGGAGGCGCTGGTATCAGTTGAGCCGCCGCTGGTATCAAAACAGCCTTGTAATCAAATGGCCACTAAACCCACCCACAGTAATTTTTTCATTTTAAGCTTCCTTATATTTTTATTAATCTCTGGTCACTTATGCGCATGACTGGAGTGATTCGGCATCGTTACTCGTGTCATGATCGCTTCAAAACCAATCAATGACGTGATTATGATGAATGACGCAGGATTCTCATCAAAATGACTTTGTGTAGAGCTTTTGTAAGGTTTTGTGTTTAGGGCAGGGGTTTTTCGGTGCAAGCCAGGCACAAACTCAAGGTGTTGCAAAATGGGCTTTAACCCGCTCTGAAAACCATTGCAAGGCCTTGCCTTTGTTGTTGCTCTTCCAGCCCATGTAAAGTTGGGTGTTTTCTTCATGGTCATTGACTTGACGCGCAACTAACTCACCGCTAGCCAACAAATTTTCGATGCGATGTAGTGGTAAAAAGCCCACGCCCAGACCTAAAACCTGGGCACGTATTTTTTCATTTAAGGTCGGTACACTCAAAACGGGTTTTGAGGTGAAAATACGTTTGCTTAGTGCGGGTTGATGTTGTGCTGAATCCCTAACAACAACAAAACGATATTGTTCAATATCGCTTTTGTTTAGAGAGGCGCTTTGTTGTGACAGCGGGTGGTGTTTTGCCACTGTAAAAAGCCATTTGCTATTAAGCAGGAAATGGCTTTCTATCCCTTTTCCCGTCGGTGGGCTCACGCCGGTACCAATCACCAGCTGGCAGGTATCGTTCAGAATGGCTTCCCAGGCGCCAGCTAAAACTTCTTCATACAAATTGATTTCAATGTCGGGCTGGAGTTTGTAAAACTCGTCCAGCAGCGGGTAAAGAAAATTAAAATCCAGCACACTGTCAACGGCGATGTTCAGCACAGGTTCCCATCCGCTATTTACCTGTTTGGCTGTGATGGCCAGTCGGTTGGTTGCGGCAAGAATTTCCCGGCCCTGTTCCAGTAGGACTTGCCCGGCGGGGGTGAGTTTCGATTGCCGACCCTCTTTTTGAAATAATTGAACGCCAAGGTCTTGCTCAAGTTTTTGTATGGTATAGGTGAGGGCCGATGGAACCCGGTACAGTGAGCTGGCCGCCGCCGCAAAACTACCTTTGCGATCGATGGCGTCCAGCGCTTCGAGTCCTTCTAGGGTGATGGGGTATTTCATGTGGGTTTCCAGAAATATTCAATTAATTTGAACGATGTTATCAAAATATTCCGATTTTTTATTATTTTATAGCCACTATAGTGCTTAACAGGTCAATTAATTTGAATATTTATGGGGGTTGTTATGAGCCGGCTTATAAAAAACTTGTTAAAAAGTGAAGCCGGGCTTGCCGCATTGGCGCTGAGATTACCCATTGGAATTATTCTTGCTGCCCATGGTGCGCAAAAATTGTTTGCCTCGTTTGGTGGTTATGGACTGGAGGGCACGGGCAGTGGCGGTGGTGCAGATCTACTAACGTCACAATTTAGGTGAGGTAGACCGTTTACGTATTAATGATTCATAACAAGGAGAATAAAATGGAAACAAGTATAGATTTTTCGAAAAGAAATCCCGAAGTGGGTGTTGATAAAGTGTTTTATCAACGTTTGTCGCCGTATGCATTTAAATCGACTCCGGTTTCAAAGCAGCAATTAACAAGCATTTTTGATGCTGCCCGCTGGAGTCCTTCGTGCTATAACGATCAGCCTTGGTTGTTTATTACTTCTACGGAAAAAACCCATGATCTCTTTGTGAGTCTCTTGGTGGAGGCGAATCAAGCCTGGGCTAAAATGGCACCGGTGATTGGTTTTGTTGTTGCCAATCGACATTTTAGACATAACGGCAGTGATAATGCTTTTTTTCAATCTGACTCGGGCGCCGCGTGGATGGCGCTGACGCTTCAGGCGCGGCTGTTAGGGCTGTATACCCATGGCATGGGCGGGGTCAAATTTGACCAGGTTTATGGCGCATTAGGCATTGATAAAAGCAAACAACAGGTGCTGAGTGCTTTTGTGATTGGCGAAATAAATATCGAGGAAAACAACAAAAATCCAAACAGTATTTCACCACGCAAAGCGCTGGGTGAAATTTGGCAGGAATTTCAGGGATAGTGCAGGTGACTTGGCGCGGGACCAACAAAAATAGGTTGTTCCTGCGCGGCTTGTACGGCATCAAGTTGGCCAATTCATAAATACATTTCACGCAGGTGAATATTTGTTCAAGAACAGGGTTTATCAGCACCGCTTTTCAGGTCATTAAACTCAATGAGTTTTGTGCACGCAGTTTCAAGTAATGATAAGCGGGTTTATTCGCTCTGGCAGGTTTGCTCCAGTGTTTTGAGCAGATTGCTCACCTTGTCGATGGATTCCTGATATTCGTCGCTTTCATTCGAGTCGGCGACAATACCGCCGCCGCCCCAGCAGTAAATTTCACCTTCATGGCATAAGAGCGTGCGAATGGTGATGTTGGAATCAAGGTGGCCGTTAAAATCAAAATAGGCAATGCTGCCACAATAGACACCGCGTTCGACGGGTTCGAGTGTTTCTATAATTTCCATAGCACGTTTTTTGGGTGCGCCGGTGATTGAACCACCGGGAAAACAATCCCGGAACAGGTCAATGAGCGTGTGCCCGTCGGCAAGTTGGGCGGTGATGGTGCTCACCAGGTGGTGCACATTGGCGTAGCTTTCTACCTTGCACAGTTCGGGTACTTGCACGCTGCCTGTTTTTGCAGTGCGACCGATATCGTTTCTGAGTAAATCAACAATCATTACGTTTTCGGCCCGATCTTTTGCACTGTTGATCAGTGCTGTTTTTTGCGCTTCGTCTTCGTTGGGGTGAGTTCTTCTTGCACGGGTGCCTTTAATGGGTTTGCTGCTAATAAGGCCCCCTTGAACATGTAAGAACTGTTCGGGGGAGTGGCTTAAAATAGCCCCGTGTTTGCTTGTGAAATAGGCCGAGAAGGGTGCGGGGCTTTTTTGACGTAATAATCTATAAGCCAGCCACGGATCGCCACTGTAGTGGCTGTCGAATCGTTGCGTGTAATTGATTTGATAACAGTCACCACTTTGTAGAAAGTTCTGGATGCTGTTGAAGTCATCGGCGTATTTTTTTGCAGCGCTTCTTTTTGTAAATGACGCGTGGAGTTGGAAGGTGTTCTGTTGAAGCGTGTTGTCTTGTTGCAGACGCGCGAGTATTTGCGCGAGCGGGTCATCTTCACGCGTTTGCACTGCGTAGGCAGTACAGCTTTTTGTGTGATGATCGACCACTATGAAGGTGTCATAAAAACCAAGTTGCAGTAAGGGCAGGGTTGTGGTTTTGGTGATTTTCAAAATTGCGGCATGATTGAGTTCATAGGAAAAACATCCAATCATGCCACCACTAAAGGGTAGGGCTTTTAATTCGTCACGCGCCAAACGCGAGCGTTCTTCTGAAAAAAGGCGCTTGAGCAGGTCGAAGGGTGGCTCGGTGTGTATTGTGAGCACTTGATTACGTTGGACACGGGTCTGTGTCGAGCTGCTTTCAATTTCTATGTAGGGCAAGGCAACGAGAATATCGTAACGACCGCCTTGAGCCAACGGATGAGCACTGTCGAGAAAAATCGCGCCGGGCAGGGCGCGTATTTTTTCAAATAAATCGGCGCTGTCGCTGGGGTAAGGCAGACTGATTTGTTGCAGCGCTGGCTTGCTTGTCATGATCTTATTGAAATTCCGGGTGCAAATGAAAAATCAGGGGGAAGTGCAGAGTATAAAAAAAACTGCATGGCTTTAATATGCGCCAATGAGTTAATTCCTGCTGCAAGGCCTTACAGTGAATAAGGGGTTTTGGAGGGTACCCGTTTTATTTTTCCTTTTGTCCCTGTGATTCTGTTGCGCGTTTATCGAGCTGTTGTTGTCTTCTGTTGTTCGACTGAATATTGATGATATGGCGGGCCAGGAGTTGCGCATCGCCCTCATTGAGGTGAATAAATTCGAAACCGATACGGTAGGTGTTTTTTGAGGCGTTCATCGAATCTTTAGCGCCAGACACGTTGTTGCAGTAAATTACTTTGGCTTTGAAAAACAGTGTATGCAGATGCGGAAACAGAATCATTTTGGCATGACAGAGCGTGCCGGGTTCATAGGCTTGGTCGAGTTCGGCGCTAAATCCACCTTCCGATAACTGGATAAAGTGGTTGGCTTCCAGGGTTTCGCTGCTGTGCGTGGCAAAAATGGCCTGACTCAGGCAGTCAATTTTCCGGTTTAGGGCGTTCAAGTAGACGGCTATCTGTGGATCACTGTTTTGCAGTTGAAGCAAGATATGTCTGGATTCGGCTTCAATTTTCCTGAGCTCATTGATGTAGGGGTAAATTAACTCGGCACTGTTTTGCGTGCTGGACGCGTTTTTTTGTTCAATGTGCAGATACACGTGGTCGGTGATACGAAAAAATCGGCGCTTTTCCGGATAGGAGCGAGTCGTTGCCATAATGAAAACCGTTTTTCTGTAAAAGGGGCAAGGCGCGGTATTTTTTCTGTCATGACAGCCTTGTGATTTATTTTTAAGTTTACTTTATGTTTTAATGCGCGCCATGCTAAAACCACTTCCGCTGTATATCGGCTTGCGTTATTTGCGCGCCAAACGAAAAGCTCACCTGGTTTCGTTTATCACCCTGTCCTCCATTATTGGTCTGGTACTCAGTATTGCCGTGCTGATTACGGTGTTGTCAGTCATTAATGGCTTTGAACGCGAGCTTGAGCAGCGCATTCTGGGTTTGATTCCCCACGCCAAATTGTATGCTTATAAACCGTTCCCGGATTGGCAACGTGTGGCGAAGCAGTTTGATCACTCTAAAGAGGTGCTAAGTGTGGCACCTTTTGTCGAACTGCAGGGAATGTTGACTCAGAATAATCAGGTTAAACCGGTGTTTGTCACCGGTATTGATCCCACCTACGAATCGAAGGTGTCCATCATCGGCCAGTTTATTCAAGAAGGTTCCTTGAACGCTCTGGTGCCCGGCGAATTTGGCATCATCATGGATGTGGTGCTTGCTAACGAGTTGGGCCTGCATGTGGGCGACAAAGTGACACTGGTCTTGCCTGAAACTTCAATTTCGCCTGCAGGCTTATTGCCACGTTTTAAACGCTTCACCTTAAAAGCCACCTTTGCGACCAGTGCCGACGTGGGACAGTTTATGGTGCTGATTCATATTAATGACGCGGCGCTGGTGCTCAGGGAAAAGGGCCTGGTGCATGGGGTGCGGCTGAAACTGGCTGATCTGTTTGCAGCGCCCGAACTGGCCTGGCGTTTAGGTCAGGATATGTCGGACAATTTTTATTCCAGTGACTGGACACGAAATTACGGGTCTTTATATCAGGCGATTCGCATGCAAAAGGGCATGATTGCCTTGTTGCTGATGCTGATTGTGGCGGTGGCGGTGTTTAATATCGTGGCGAGCCTGATTATGGTGGTCAACGATAAAAAAGCCGATATTGCCATTTTGCGCACCCTGGGCATGAGCACCTGGGGTGTGATGCGGGTGTTTATGGTGCAGGCGATGTTTATCGGTTTGATCGGCTGCAGCGTGGGTGTTGCGCTGGGTCTCTTGGTGTCTTCGGTGTTAAGTGATCTTCATGCTTGGGTTGAAGCGCAATTTAAACTGAATCTGATGGAATCGTATTTTATTCATTATTTACCTACGCAAACGCGGTGGTCTGATGTGATTTTGACGATGGTGGCTGGCGTATCCCTGACCCTGCTGGCGGCTTTGTATCCGGCCTGGCGCGCGGCCAAAACTGAACCGGCTGTTGAGTTGCGGCATGAATAGACTCGCTGAGTTGCGGCTGGCATTTTTTATAGCGCTGCGTTATGTCCGCCAGAAACGGGGTAATCGTTTTATTTCCTTTCTTTCGCTGTCGTCGGCCATTGGTATTGCCCTCGGCGTGGCTGTATTAATCATTGTGATGTCAGTGATGAATGGTTTTCAGACCGAACTGCATACCCGGATTCTGGGTATGGTGCCTCATGTCACGGTGATTAAAGCGGGCCCGGCGAATACGCCTATAGAAAACTGGGAAACGCTGGCTGAACGTCTGCGGGCCTTACCGGGTGTGAGCGGTGTAGCACCGCTTATCAAAATGCAAGGCATGTTGAGTTACCGTGGCGCTGTCGAAGGCGTTGAGCTGCATGGGGTCTCGCCTGAGCAAGAGGCGGAGGTGTCGGTGTTTCCAGCGCACATGATCAAAGGCCAGCTTCGTTACCTCAAGCTCAATGACAGGGCCTTGATTGTCGGTTCGGCTTTGGCCAAACGTATGGGACTGAATATGGGCGATGAGGTGACCTTTATTTATCCTCAAGCAACCCGGAGTGGTTCGGGCGTAATTCCGCGCTTTAAGCAGTTTCAAATCATTGGTATTTTTTCGGTCGGTTCCGAATATGACCATCTGTTTGTGGCCACGCATATAGACAGTGCTGGAGCCTTTCTCAATCAGCCAGAATTAGTGACCAGTGTGCAATTAAGGCTGACAGACCTTTATCAGGCACCCAAACTCAGGCAACAAATTCAGACTTTGTTGGGTGATAGCTACAAGGTCAGCGATTGGTCCATCACGCAGGGGAATTTTTTCCGCGCGGTGAGTCTTGAAAAAAGCATGATGGGTTTTCTCTTGCTGCTGATTGTGGCGATTGCCGCGTTTAACATGGTGTCTGGTCTGGTTATGCTGGTGACCGATAAAACTGTGGATATTGCAATTTTGCGAACCTTGGGTGCCAGTAATAAAGTCATTGTCGAAATTTTTATGATTCAGGGCATGTTGGGTGGATTTATGGGCACGCTGATAGGTACTGGCGTGGGGGTGGTGGTGGCGATGAACATGACCGCAGGGCTGAAATATTTCGAATCGGTGTTTCACAGTGGCATTATTGACAGTTATTTTCTCAGTTATTTGCCCTCCCGTCTGGAATGGACCGATGTTGTGCTTATCACCGTTTGCGCCATGCTGATGAGTTTGCTTGCTACCTTGTACCCCGCCCGCAAGGCGTCTGAAATCGAACCTGTAGAGGCTTTTCATTATGACTAAGCGCTGTGTACTGGAATGCAGTCACTTGACCAAAGAGTTTAACGAAGGTCCTGAGCCTGTTCATGTACTGCGTGGCGTTGATTTTCAGATTTTTCAGGGCGAACGTGTAGCTATTGTGGGTAATTCCGGCTCAGGCAAAACCACTTTGCTTAATATGTTGGGTGGGCTTGATCTGCCAAGCACGGGTTATGTCAAGGTCGCCGGGCAAAATCTGAATGACTTGGATGCGAATCAGCGTGGGCAGTTACGCAATGTGCACATCGGTTTTATTTATCAGTTTCATCATCTTTTGCCCGAGTTTGATGCACTTGAAAATGTAGCCATGCCTTTGCTTATTCGCGGGGAGAGTATTCGAACCGCCAAAGCCGAGGCAAGCCAGTTGCTGGAAGAAGTGGGGCTGAAACACCGATTAAACCACAAGCCCTCAGCGTTATCGGGCGGGGAGCGTCAGCGCGTAGCCATTGCGCGTGCCTTGGTAACACGTCCTTCGTGTGTGCTGGCTGATGAACCCACCGGTAATCTGGATAGTTATACTGCGCAACATATTCAGGAATTGATGATTCGACTGAATGAACGTTTTGAAATCAGTTTTGTGATTGTGACACACTCTCATACCTTGGCCACAATAGCGCAACGGACACTCGAAATGGTGGATGGTGTCTTGACGCCGTGCTGACGCGCAGAATCAGGTATTAGCCATGTTGGAATCAGAACTCTATTGAATAGAACCCTGTTGGAATCAGAAATGTTGTCTGTTACGGCGGATTTTCTGGCGTTTACGCCAGCGTACTATAACGTACCAACGCCATAACACTCTGGTTATGACATAACCCATTGCGCCCAGAATAATACCGGACAAAATAGACCCTAACAGTAGGGGTTGCCAATAATACCCGACTTCACTCATGAGCCATTCCAGACTCAAATCCAATGAAAGCGGATGCTCGTTATAGCCCAGAAAAAATGCACCCACATGGTAATCAAGGTATAAAAGAGGCGCCATGGTAAAAGGATTGCTCAACCAGACACAGGCAATGCTCAGTGGCAGGTTTTTGTGAAACCATAATGCACCAAGTGCGGCGGGAATAGTCTGAAAAGGCATTGGCAACAGCGCGGAAAAAATACCAATAAACATGGCGCCGGCTGCCGAACGCCGATTAAGATGCCATAAATTGGGATTATGGATCTGATCACCGAGAATACGTACAAGCCCCATGCTTTTGAGCTTGTCTACGGTGGGTAAATATTTATTGAATAAGTGTTTGGCCATGGTTTGAACTAACTTCGATCTTGTCTGGCACAATTTAAAGGGGCCGATTATGCACCTAATTTATCGTAGGGGCTATATCAATACCACAACATGAATACAAAGATAGTTGCGTTTTGTGCCGGTTTAAGCTGTCTTAACTTTCTGCCTGTGTTGCCCGCAATGAGCCTGTTGTTGCAGGTGCTTGTGGGCGCAGCACTTATTTGTTTTCGTTTTAGATCACTCGTGCCCCTTTTTTTATTTATAGCAGGCCTGAGCTGGGGTGTCTTTTTTAGTGAACAGCGACTTGAGCATCGTTTATCTCCTGCCCTGGAAGGTGTGCCTCTGCGTGTTTCGGGTCTGGTTAAAAGTCTGCCTGAAAAAAGTGACGATCAGGTGAGTTTTCTTTTTAAGGTGAATTGTCTCAATACCGTAGCAACATGGGCTGCGCAAGTCGAATTGTCCAAGACCGAGTGCGTGCGTGGCCCCAAGGTGATTCGTTTAAGTTGGTATCAAACACCGCCTCTTGATGTCGAGGTGGGTGAAACCTGGTTGTTGGATGTAAAACTGAAACGGCCTCACGGGTTTGCCAATCCCGGTGGATTTGATTATGAAAAATGGTTGTTTTCGCAAAATATCGGTGCCAGTGGGTATGTGATAAATCAAGGGATACATAAGCGACTTCCGGCTGGAGCCTTGGATGGCTTTGGCCCGATAAGTTCGCTGTTTGCACGGGTGGATGAGTGGCGCCAACACATTGCGCAAAACATGGACACGTCGACTGTCAGCCCTGAGGCCAAGGTTTTTTTGCGGGCTCTGACCATTGGCGATCAACGTGGCATTCAATCTGCTCAGTATGACATCCTGGCGCAAACGGGTACGACACACTTACTGGCCGTATCCGGATTACACGTGAGTTTGATTGCAGGTTTTGTCTATTTTATCAGTCGCCTGTTTTTGAAGTGGATGCCTGGTTTGCCACAACGTTCTGTGGCACAAAAATGGGCGATTGTGAGCAGTTTTATAGTCGGCACGTTTTATTGTGCGCTGGCCGGTTTTTCGCTGCCTACTTTCCGGGCATGGATTATTTTGCTGTGTTTTTCAGCGTATTTTCTCCGCGAGAAACAACAAAATCCCTGGAACAGCTATTTTATTTCGCTGTTGCTGGTTTGTGTGCTGCAACCACTTGCTGTATTGGAAGCCAGTTTTTGGCTGTCGTTTATCGCGGTGGCCGTCATTTTGGTGCTTCTGACAGCGCGTGTTCGCCAGAAAAAAAATCCAGACCGGGATGAGCCGGTTCAGGTTAAAAAAACCACTGTGTATTTGCATTCAACGGGACGCTGGTTACAGGCCGACTGGCGAATGCAGTGGGGGTTGTTTATCGGTTTATTGCCCCTGTTGTTGATGTTGTACGGCCAGCTTTCGTTGATTTCCCCTTTTTTTAATATGATCGCGGTGCCTTTTGTCAGTTGGTTGGTGGTGCCTCCTGCACTGGTGGCTGTATTGATGCTGCCTTTGTTGCCATTAGACAGTAATTTTATGTTTTATCTGGCGGGCCAGGGCATTGATTTGTTCTGGCAAATAGCGCAGTCGCTCGCGGCTTACCCTGGTTTAGTCATGTTTTTGCCGGGAATTGATTCGACTATTGCAACAGCCGGTCTCATTCTGGCCTGTGTGTTGTGTTTGTTGCCGAAAAACTTTCCTGGCCGTTGGTTAGGCTTTTTTTTAATACTTCCAGCGCTGTCAGAGGCGTTGATCGATAGCGGAGTCAGCGAAACAGTATCGAATGTGCAGTCTGCAGATGCCGGCCGTGATCAAGGCGACATGGACTTGATGGTGATGGACGTGGGCCAAGGCTTGGCTCTTGTGTTTGCCACACAGACGCATTTGCTTGTTTATGATACGGGCTCACCTTTAGGCCCTGAAATGGATGCCGGCGCAGTTGTGCTGGCGCCGTTTCTCCGACGCTCGGGGTTTAACAGAGTCGACACACTGGTACTCAGTCACAATGATGACGATCATACCGGTGGAGCTAACAGTTTGATGCTTAAATTCGACGTTAAAGAACTGGTCGCCTGGCCGCTTACTGTGCAAAATCTGCCGCAGAAGGCCATGTCTGCCGTGCCTCGTGTGCATGATTGTCGCACGCCGCAGTATTGGCAATGGGACGGTGTGCATTTTTTGCTTTTTTCATGGCTAAGTTTTGGCCACGAGCCAAATTCAGACAACAATTCGTCGTGCATATTGAAAGTCTGGTCTGAAAACTTCAGCGTATTGGTGCCGGGAGATATAGAAAAAACGATTGAATACAGTTTGGTTGATGATTTTAGGCATTGGGTTCAAGACGAAAAATATCCGTTTGATTTAAAGGCGGAGCTGTTGATTGCGCCTCATCATGGCAGTGCCTCGTCTTCTTCCCAATATTTTATTGATGCGGTGTCACCAGAACAGGTGATATTTTCTGCCGCTTATCGCAGTCGTTTTCATCATCCGAGTCCTGTGGTGGTAAAACGTTACCAACGAAATGAGGTGCGCCACTTTAGTACGTCTGAAAGTGGTGCCCTTTTCTATCGCTTGAGGTCCAAAAAATCCGGCGCTGAAACCAAAAACGACTTTCTTTCCCCCCAAGCGTATCGGCAAACACACCCACGTTTCTGGCAAACAACCGATTTATAACAGTTTATTGAAAAAATAGTGGCGATTCGCCTGTCTCATGACTAACTTTATAAGAGTTTCATTTACAAAAAACGCGAGATAACTCAGGAGTTTTACACGTGTGGGAGATTATAAAATCCGGTGGCTGGGTCATGTTGCCGATTATTCTATGTTCGATTGCAGCGCTGGCGATTTGTATAGAACGTTTCTGGGTGTTACGAACCAGCAGAATCGCTCCCTCTAACCTGGTCGCAAAAGTCTGGTCATGGATTAAAAATAACCAGCTGGATGCGAAGCGTATCCGGGAATTGCGTAATGATTCTCCACTGGGTGCAATATTAGCGACGGGTTTGATTAACTCCAAACATGGTCGTGAAATTATGAAAGAAAGTATTCAGGAAGTCGGTGATCATGCCGTCCATGAAATGGAGCGTTATCTGAGCACACTGGGTACCATCGCGGCGATCACGCCCTTGCTTGGACTTTTGGGAACGGTTCTGGGCATGATTAAAGTGTTTAACGCCATTGTACTGATGGGCAGTGGTGACCCCGCCGTGCTTGCGGGAGGGATTTCCGAGGCATTGATCACCACGGTAGCCGGAATGCTGGTGGCCATTCCCAGTTTGTTCTTCCATCGTTTTTTTGAGCGCCACATAGAAGAGTTGGCCGTGAGCATGGAGCAGGAGGCCATTAAACTCGTTGATGTGCTGCATGGTGATAGAGAAGTCGATATCAGTGGAGCCGAGACCAAGTGAAATTCAAGAGACAAAAAAAAGCGAATCTTGAGCTGAATCTCACACCGATGATCGACGTGGTTATGTTGTTACTGATTTTTTTTATGGTATCGACCACCTTTACCAAAGAAACTCGGCTGACACTTGAGTTGCCCGAAGCCACCGGAGAGCCCATGGGCGCAAACGAGAACGCTTTGGAAATTATCATTAGCCCCTCTGGAAATTTTGGCATCAATGGCCAGATGTTGGTCAATGATGATGCCCAGACTTTGAAGCAAGCATTAACAAAGACGATAGCAGATCAAACACAGCTACCTCCCTTGGTTATTGTTGCTGATGCCAAATCACCTCACCAATCGGTGGTGACCGCTATGGATGTAGCGGGTAAACTGGGTTTTGTTCATATCAGAATCGCATCCATCACACCACAACAATAAGATAAAACAATTCTCTTGGCGGAGGTTGGCTGTTAATTCTACCAGCTAACCTCTTCTAGCCAACGGCCAATTGCACTTTTTATCCGAATTCGCCCGACACTGTTTTT
>DAIRVL010000062.1:0-13433 GCA_036802845.1 Pseudomonadales bacterium
GCACGCCCAGCGCCGCCATTAATTGATATCGACGATCCATTTCCGCCACACACCAACGCAAGGCATTGGCGGCTTCTTTCATATCGGTGACCACCGGACACAAAAGATGCGGAATGTCATCGTAGACAGACAGCTCCAGCATTTTCGGATCAATCATGATCAAGCGCACCTCTTTCGGTGAGGCTTTGAGCAGAATGCTGATAATCATGGCATTCAAACCCACCGACTTACCCGATCCTGTTGTGCCTGCGACCAGCAAATGCGGCATTTTGGTAACATCAGCCACCACCGATTGACCAGAAATATCTTTACCCAGCCCAATCGTCACCGGCGACTTGGCCTCATCAAAGGCTGTTGAGGCAAGTACTTCATGCAAGCTGATCATTTCACGCTGCGGGTTTGGAATTTCAATGCCCACATAGGTTTTACCTGCAATGACCTCCACCACTCGCACACTGACAACGGCCAGAGAACGGGCCAAATCCCGGGCCAGACCTGAGATCCTACTTGCCTTGATGCCAGGCGCTGGCTGAATTTCAAAACGTGTAACTACAGGACCGGCAATAATATCTCGCACCTCAGCGACCACGCCAAAGTCTTTGAGCTTCTCAATCAGTAAGGCGCCCATATCATCAAGATGTCCACGCGTATACCCTTGCTGCAAAGCAGCGCTTTTTCTATCCAGCAAACCCAGAGGCGGTAACTCGCCGACATCCATCTCGGGCATGACGTGTTTTTCCCGTTGCAGACGCTCATTAAGCACAGCCTTTACCGGCGCAATCACCTTTCGATTTTTTTCGACAACGCTGTCTATTTCAGGCAAGGGAATCGGGCTGGGCTGAGCGGGTTTGGTGCTCACGACCTTTCGCTCAATCGGTTCGCGCGCTTGCACCTGCGCACCCGGACTCGCTGTTAAAGGCTGAAAAGTTGGCTCGTTTTTTCGATGCACGCGGTTTTGCCATTTTTCATAGACCACATCCAGCAAGGCAGGCAAACGTGACCAAAGCACCAAGACGCCTTTGCCGATCACTTGAAAGAAATACAACAAAGAAAAGTCGGTTGAAAGAATCAAACCCAAGGCAAACAAAACCAACAAAAGAATACTGGCGCCAAGCAAATTGGCTTTAATAGCCAGCACTTTAGCCAGCTCCAAACCTAAAATTCCCCCAGAACTGCTGGGCAGCTGCGACACGGGGCTATGAATATACAAGGAAGCCAATGCAGCGCCAGCAATGATGGTCATTAGAACGCCGACAGCGCGGACGCTGAACATCGGCCAATTCCATGGAATGTTCGCCAGTTGATCACGAAAAACCCGCCATGCGCGATAAGCTACCAAGGGTGGAAACAACAAGGCCATATAACCAAACAATTGAAAAAGTACATCGGCGCACCAAGCACCGATAGGGCCAATAAGATTATGCGTTTCGGTGCGCGGCCCAATATGCGACCAGCCCGGATCAAGCGAGTCATAACTGATCAAAGCAAAAAACAAAAAACTCGAAAATGCCATCAGCACCAACATAAAACCTTCTGTCAGTCCTTTTGACAAATATTCAAGCCATTGGGGCTTGTCATCACCCTTGCGGTTTTTTGCCTTGGATGAATTTGAGTTTTTTCTAACCACACTATTCAATTTTTTACCTTATTTTTTGCCTTAGCAGAAAGAGATCTGGAGAGTTTTCAGTTGCCATTGTCACGCATATGCAAAACATTTTACAGCACTAGTGGTGCGAATCATAAATAGTGGAACAAGATAAAACGGGTGGATTTTTTCGCAGAGCAAAGCGCGCGAAGGAGACATAACCCGGACTATGGCGACGACGAGCAGCGCCGCCAAGCGGAAAAAGACGCCATTTTATGTTTCGATAGTTATGATTCACGACACTAGCCCAAAGAAACGAGCGCCGGGTGCACAATTTGGCCCTGGTTAACATTAATCCCCCCCTTCAAGGACGGACTGTGTTCCAGCTGCCCTTTAGCCAAACGCAACACATAAGGCAAAATAGCGGTCGACAGCGCTTGCGAAGCCGTTCTGGGTACGGCACCTGGCAAATTAGTCACGCCCATATGAATCACCCCTTCTTCGATAAACGTTGGATTCTGATAATCGGTGGGACGCATGGTTTCTATACAACCGCCTTGATCAATCGCGATATCAACAATCACCGAACCCGGCGGCATTTTTCTTACCATGGCCCGCGTCACTAATTTCGGCGCCGCCATGCCCGGCACCAAAACAGCACCAATCAATAAATCCGTCTGAGGAAGCAAGGCCTCTATCTCCTGCGGCGTGGAATACAGTCCGGTAATATTGGCGCCCGATTGGCGCACCCGTTTCAGCGCGTCAGGATTAAGATCAAACACCGTCACATTCGCGCCCATACTTGCTGCTTCTAAAGCAGCATAGGTTCCGGCTGTACCTGCGCCTAATACCGTCACTTGACCCCGCCCCGTGGTGCCCGTTCCCCCAAGCAAAACACCCCGCCCGCCCAAGGAAGCATGCAACCAATGCGCACCACTTTGCACGGCCACTCGACCGGCAATTTCACTCATCGGCGCCAACAAGGGCAACAGACCCTGCTCCTGAACAGTTTCAAAGGCCAAGGCCAAAAGTCCTATTTTGAGCAACTCGTCCAGCAATGGTCGATTTGCCGCCAAATGAAGATAACAAAACAGAGAATGGTCTTTTCGCAGAAACCGCAAATCATCTGCGGTAGGCTCCTTCACTTTCACAATCAATTCAGCCTGCTCATAGAGCAGTTTCGCATTATCAACAACATGCGCACCCGCCTGCTGATAACTTTTATCGTCAAAGCCACTCAAAAGACCCGCACCCTGTTGCACATAAACAACACCGTGCTGGCGCACAAGTTCTGCCACCGCGAAAGGCACCAGACTCACTCGACCTTCCATGCGTTTTGTTTCCTTGGGTATACCTATTTTCAGCATCATAGACTCTTCACTTTTTTGGGCTAATGTAAAATTCGCTAAGCGACTTCTCGGGTATTTTCTTCAACTGTTTTCTTTTGCAGAATAAAATAAAGTATAGTTTGTACCGTTCATCTTTATTTCACTTTTCAATTTACCTTTTTTGGATCAATGCCATGAGTGATATCCAGCACCGCCAATTAATTATTCTCGGCTCCGGCCCAGCCGGATACACGGCGGCCATTTATGCGGCTCGCGCCAACCTCAAACCCCTGGTCATCACCGGCATGCAACCAGGCGGTCAGTTAACCACCACCACCGACGTTGACAACTGGCCTGGCAACATTCATGAAACACAAGGTCCACAATTGATGGAACAGATGCAAAAACATGCAGAGAAATTTGATACTGAAATTATTTTTGACCATATCAACGCTGTTACTTTATCAGAACGCCCTTTCCTGCTGGTCGGCGACAACAACCGCTATACCTGCGATGCCTTAATTATCTGTACGGGCGCATCAGCCAGATACCTGGGCCTGCCCTCTGAAGACGCCTTCAAGGGCAAAGGTGTGAGTGCCTGCGCCACCTGCGACGGCTTTTTTTACCGCAATAAAAAAGTCGCTGTGATCGGCGGTGGCAACACGGCGGTTGAAGAAGCGCTCTATCTTGCTAACATTGCCGCTGAAGTCACGCTGGTTCATCGTCGTGACCAGCTTAAATCAGAAAAGATTTTACAAGACCGTCTTTTTGCCAAGAAAAATATCCACATTGAATGGAACCATACCCTTGATGAAGTGTTAGGTGATGCATCGGGTGTAACGGGTATACGTATTAAAAACACCCAGGATCAAAACAACAAAGAACTGGCGCTGGACGGCGTGTTCATTGCCATTGGCCATCAGCCCAACACAGATATTTTTAATGGCCAGCTGGACATGAATAATGGCTATATCAAAATCCAAAGCGGATCAAGCGGTGGTGTCACCAAAACCAGCATCGAAGGTGTTTTTGCCGCAGGCGATGTCTGTGATCAAATCTATCGTCAGGCCATCACCTCGGCAGGTTTTGGCTGCATGGCGGCACTGGATGCAGAAAAATACCTGGATGCCAAACATTAAATCATCGCTCACAATACGCCTGTTTAATTAATGATACACATTCCTTGGCTGACCGCTGACACCCTCACATTTCCGCCGGTAGAAAGCGCCTTAAAGCACCCCAACGGATTGCTCGCGGCCGGTGGGGATTTATCATCGCAACGTTTGATAGCCGCCTATCAGCAAGGTATTTTCCCCTGGTACGAGACAGGTCAGCCAATTCTGTGGTGGTGCCCTGATCCTCGTACTGTTCTTTTTCCTGAAGAATTAAAAATTTCACGCAGTTTATCCAAAACCCTGCGTCAAAAACGCTTTACGATTACCTTTGATCGTGCGTTTGAACAAGTTATCCGCTGCTGCGCAGCGCCACGAAAAAATGCACAAGGAACCTGGATCACCGAAGCTATAATCACCGCCTTCTGCCGACTCCACCACGAAGGTTTTGCTCATTCAGTTGAGGCTTGGCAAGATAAGCAGCTTGTGGGCGGGCTTTATGGTATTTCTATCGGTAAAATTTTTTTTGGCGAATCCATGTTCGCTCGCCAAACTGACGCGTCAAAAATTGCTTTTATCCATTTGGTTCGCCATTTACAAACGTCGCACTGTCCCATGATTGATTGCCAGGTCGCCAATCCGCATCTGACAAGCCTAGGCGCCAGGGAAATTTCTCTGACACAATTCAGAGAAACACTTCAGGCCAACACGCTTCAAACAATTTCTCCCCTACTGTGGCCCAATCTTCAAGACTGATCAGCAAGTATCAGCATCAAGAAAACACAGGCAACACACAACTCAACTCTGCCGACTCCCATCGACGTAGAAAGACTAAAAAGTTCGTCATAAACACATCTATTGCCTGCTACACTAAGGTCCATCGGGTATGAAAGCGTGCTTTGGTGTCTGTATCAGAACATGGAACCAGGCAGAGCCCTAGCGATTTACTTTGCGTAAAAGCAAAAAATCGGGCAGAATTCGGCCTCCAAAAAAAATCAACTTCAATAATCTGGTTTAGTGAATGGCAAAAGAAGAGCAAATCGAAATGGAAGGCACGGTTACAGAAACCTTGCCCAACACAATGTTTCGTGTTCAGCTTGATAACGGGCACGTTGTGACTGCTCATATTTCTGGAAAAATGCGCAAGCACTACATCCGTATTCTGACAGGTGACCGAGTTAAAGTAGAAATGACGCCCTACGATCTGACCAAAGGTCGCATCAACTTTCGAGTTAGATAAAATTTTATAGCGTTTTGTAGTTACTTCTGTTCTAAATTCTAAATTTTACCAATACAACACTTTTTAATTTTTTATGAGGGGCTCAGCAGAGCCCCTCATTGTCACTTAAGTATTATAAAAATTGTTTAGTGGCTTAACACTTCAAAAACGATTTTTTCGTCCTTAAGATCCAGCTGAACATCTCCCCCATTACTCAGCTCACCGAATAAAATCATTTCAGCCAGCGGTTTTTTGACCACGTCCTTAATCAGGCGCGCCATGGGACGGGCACCCATGTTTTGATCATACCCTTTCACGGCCAACCATTGTCTTACCTGATCGCTTACATGAATAGTGACATGCTTTTCATCCAGCTGAGCCTGCAACTCAACCAGTAATTTATCCACTACATTTTTAATTACTTCATCGCTCAGTTTTCCGAACTGAATTGTGGCATCCAGACGATTCCTGAATTCGGGGCTGAACATTTTATTGATCGCCTCACTGCTATCGCTACTGTGATCTTGATAACTGAAGCCCATTGAATTACGACTAATCAATTCAGCGCCAGCATTCGTTGTCATCACCAAAATGACATTACGGAAATCAGCCTTGCGCCCATTATTGTCAGTGAGCGTACCGTGATCCATCACCTGCAATAACAAATTAAACACATCGGGATGGGCTTTTTCTATTTCATCAAGCAACAATACACAGTGGGGTTTTTTAGTAATTGCTTCCGTCAATAAACCACCCTGATCATACCCTACATAACCGGGGGGCGCGCCGATCAAGCGTGACACGGTGTGTCTCTCCATGTATTCGGACATATCAAAACGCACCAGCTCAATACCCAAGGTAAATGCAAGCTGACGGCATACTTCGGTTTTACCAACACCAGTAGGCCCGGCAAAGAGGAAAGATCCCAGCGGTTTTTCAGGCGAACTCAAACCTGCTCGCGACAATTTTATCGCTGAACTTAGGGTTTGAATTGCCGCATCCTGTCCAAATATGACGCGCTTCAAATTAACATCCAGATCTTTGAGCGATTCCTTATCAGAACTACTCACCGTTTTCGGTGGTATACGCGCCATACTGGCAATAATGTTTTCTACTTCAAGTTTGGTAATTACTTTTTTACGCTTGGATGCCGGCTGCAATCGTTGGAACGCACCGGCTTCATCAATGACATCTATCGCTTTGTCTGGCAGGAAACGATCCGTAATATAACGAGCAGAAAGCTCTGCCGCTGCTTCTAACGCACCCTCGCGGTATTTGACGTTATGATGGGCTTCAAACGATTTTTTAAGCCCCTGAAGTATGCGCACAGTGTCTTCAACGGAGGGTTCGACGATATCAATTTTCTGGAAACGTCGAGACAGCGCACGATCCTTCTCAAAAACCCCACGATATTCCTGGAACGTTGTCGAGCCAATGCACTTGAGATCACCTGACGCCAGCAAAGGCTTGAGTAAATTGGATGCATCCATCACCCCGCCTGACGCCGAACCCGCGCCAATAATGGTATGAATTTCATCGATAAACAAAATTGCATGCTCAATTTTCTTGAGCTCGGACAGCAAAGCCTTAAAACGCTTCTCGAAATCACCTCGATATTTGGTCCCTGCAAGCAAGGCGCCCATATCCAGCGAATAAATCACGGCATGACTGATTACATCGGGTACTTTCCCTTCCACAATCAGTTTGGCCAAGCCCTCTGCAACAGCCGTTTTACCTACGCCGGGTTCACCAACCAGCAATGGGTTACATTTTCGTCGGCGACACAAAATCTGCACCGTTCGCTCAACCTCCCGCTCACGACCAATGAGGGGGTCAATACGCCCAATCTTGGCAACTTCATTTAAATTGGTGGCATAGGCTTTGAGCGGACTTTGCGCCGAATTGTCTCTGGCACCCTCGTCATCAGAATGTTCAATGGGGTTTTCATCGGTCGAATGATCATCCGCCACTTTAGAAATGCCGTGAGCGATGTAGTTCACCACATCAATTCGGGCTATGTTGAGCGACTTTAGAAAATAAACTGCCTGACTTTCCTGCTCGCTGAAAATGGCCACCAATACGTTGGCACCCGTCACTTCTTTTTTACCGGAGGATTGCACGTGAAATACAGCACGTTGCAATACCCGTTGAAAACCAAGCGTCGGCTGTGTTTCACGCAGAGACTCACTGTTAGGTATGATCGGCGTGGTTTCGTCGACAAAATGAACAAGATCATGTTTTAATCTGTCCAAATCAGCGCCACAGGCCTTCATCACTACCGCAGCAGACTCATTGTCAATCAACGCCAAAAGCAGATGCTCAACCGTCATATACTCATGACGCTTCACCTTAGCCTTTCTAAACGCATCATTTAATGTATTTTCTAACTCTTTATTTAGCATCGAAATATCCACCAGTACGATGTATTAATACCTTACGTTATTTTTTTTCTAAACTTTTTCTACTACACACAAAAGCGGATGCTCATGCTCTTTGGCAAATATACACACCTGATACGCTTTTGTTTCAGCAACATCTTTTGAATACGCTCCACATACTGCTTTACCCTTCGTGTGCACAGTCAGCATTACCTGCAACGCCATTTCTTCATTCATTCCAAAAAATAGTTTCAAAACATCTACTACAAAATCCATGGGTGTAAAATCATCATTTAACAACACCACTTTATACATAGAGGGTGGTGCGATCTCTGTCTTTGGCGCTGGCTTTACTGTGGCAACGCCGGCTGAATATTCACCATCGGAATGCCCTTCCCTACTGTTCAATACTAGCCGACAAAATTCTGGTTTACTCATACTGGAAACTCATAGACAACAAAAAACTATTAATCGAATATGCATCATTGCCACTGAACAGGCTAACGAAAAAAATGACGGGTTACCATGGCTCAATCATCATTATCAAAGACATAAGACCGGACACGTAAGAAATCAAGCGCCTATGAATGTAGAAAAGGTCGAAATTGATTCTTGACAAAGCTGATTTTTTAATAAAAATTGTCTTTAAACTGTTAACTTATTGAACTTATCGACAAAAAAAAACTACAATTCTGTTACTAATAATAACCAATAAATAAAACAGCAAGGAATGCGGATCATGGCAACTGGGAAAGTTAAGTGGTTTAACAATGCTAAAGGTTATGGATTCATTCGACCCGATGAGGGCGGTGATGATTTATTTGTCCATTATTCCTATATAGCCATGGATGGATACAAAAGCCTAAGAGCTGGACAACCCGTCAGTTTTACCCATCAAAAAGCGGACAAAGGCACCCACGCTGTTAATATCCACTCTCTTGAACACGCCGACCCAGATCAAAACGCCTCCGTATCAGCCTCTTCAGGCGTAATCACAAAGTCTGGCGTTAGCAGTCTTGAACTTGAGCCCGCTTAGTGTTTGGTTCTTTTTAGTTTTAGAAAACACACAAAAAAAGAGCCCCTGAGGGGCTCGCGGTGGATCCAGTTGTTCACAAAATGCTAATCCATATGGCCAATTAAAGCATCGCCAAATTCAGAACATTTGAGCAGCTTGGCGTTTGGCATCAGGCGTTCAAAGTCATAGGTCACGGTACGCGCGCTAATCGCCCCACTCATTCCCTTGAGGATCAAATCGGCCGCTTCAGTCCAGCCCATATGCCGCAGCATCATTTCAGCTGACAAAACCAAGGAGCCTGGATTAACCTTGTCCTGTCCTGCGTACTTGGGTGCAGTACCATGTGTTGCTTCAAACAAGGCGATGCTGCCACCAATATTGGCGCCCGGGGCGATACCTATACCACCCACCTCAGCTGCCAGTGCATCTGAAATATAATCGCCATTGAGATTCAGCGTTGCAATAACGCTGTACTCTTCAGGACGCATAAGTATCTGCTGTAAAAATGCATCCGCTATCACGTCCTTGATGATGATGTCTTTTCCGGTTTTCGGATTTCTAATGGAATGCCAAGGCCCGCCATCAATAGGCACCGCGCCAAAACGCTCAACAGCCAATTGATAACCCCATTCTTTAAATGCGCCTTCAGTGTATTTCATAATGTTGCCTTTATGCACAAAGGTCACTGAGGGTAGGTTATTGTCTATGGCGTGTTGAATTGCCTTGCGCACCAAACGCTGACTGCCTTCTTTAGAAACAGGTTTAATGCCTATCCCGCAGCCTTCAGAGAATCTGATTTTTGTAACGCCAAGCTCTTCTTTGAGGAATTTAATTAATTTTGTAGCCTCCGGGCTGTCAGCAGGCCATTCTATACCGGCGTAGATATCCTCGGAATTTTCACGAAAAATAATCATATCGGTTTTTTCGGGGCAAACCACCGGACTGGGGACGCCCTCAAACCAGCGCACCGGTCTAATACACGCGTAAAGATCCAGCTCCTGGCGCAGCGCAACATTCAGCGAACGAATCCCCCCCCCTACAGGCGTGGTTAAGGGACCTTTGATACCTACAACAAACTCCTTTAATGCTTCAAGCGTTTCAGCAGGCAACCAGATATCGGGCCCATAGACTTTGGTTGCCTTTTCACCTGCATAGATTTCCATCCAGTCGATGGAGCGTTTATTGTGGTAGGCCTTCTCAACAGCGGCATTAACAACTTTGATCGTCACCGGTGTTATGTCCACACCAATTCCATCACCTTCGATAAAAGGTATAATTGGATGGTTGGGGACATTAAGGGATAGGTCGGCATTAACAGTAATTTTGTCACCATCCACCGGTACCTTGATCTTTTGGTATCCCATTCTTTGACTCCCTTTATTTATGCTTTTTTATGGGTTGTAACTTCGGCGCAAAGTATATCAGCTCATTTTTTATTTCGCCTTGAATATTTTAAACCGAAACAGGTCAAGAACTGAGAAAATGCACTTTCCTGAACGCTTACATAAATAATTAATTTCATAGCTTATTTATGCGCAATAATGGTGCACAACCTAACTTATTTCCTGCGATTCTTTTCTCTTTATGCCGCAACTTATTTGTCTCAATAAACCCTTTAATGTACTGGCCCAATTTACGGATTCACAGGGCCGAAACTGTTTGGCAAATTATGTTCACTATAAAAATTTCTATCCGGCAGGCAGGCTTGATTATGACTCGGAAGGACTTATCCTTCTGACCAACAACGGAAAGCTACAACATCATATTAGTCATCCGCACAACAAAATGCCCAAAATCTATTGGGTTCAGGTTGAGGGACAAGTAATAGACGAAGACCTCGAACCCTTGCGTTCAGGCATTGAGCTGAACGACGGCCCGACGCAAAAAGCACAGGCACGTATTATCACTGCGCCCGATGTCTGGGAACGCCATCCACCCATCCGATTTAGAAAAAACCTGCCGACCAGCTGGCTGGAAATCACCCTCAAGGAAGGCCGCAACCGTCAGGTAAGGCGCATGACCGCTGCCATTGGTTTCCCTACCCTGCGGCTTATTCGTTATGCCATCGGTCCCTGGCGGCTTGAAGGCATGAAACCGGGTGAGTGGTGCTTAGGTGAGATCCCTGGCGACGTATTAAGCGCCATAAACAAAGCGCCAAACAAAGTCCGACAAAAACGCAAGCATTAAGCCCTGCAAACACTTACGACAGATCCCATCGACAGGCGGCTTCTTCATCACCTGCCTTAGCCTCAACCCATTGTTCTCCCGAGGCCAGAAACTCCTTTTTCCAGAAAGGTGCTCTTGTTTTAAGCATGTCCACAATAAACTCACAGGCATTAAACGCATCACGCCGATGACGACTGGCCACACCCACAAACACGATTCTATCCGCCGCCTGCAAATAACCCACCCGGTGGATAATTCTCAAGCCCACGATATCCCAGCGCGACTTGGCACTTTCGGCGATGTGTTCCAGGCTTTTCTGTGTCATTGCGGGATAATGCTCAAGCAACATCGCTGATAATTTTTCGTCGTCGTTAACATCCCTTACCGTGCCGACGAATGAAACCACTGCGCCAATATGGGCATGCTGATGCAATGATGCAATTTCATCGCCCGGATCAAAATCCTCATGCTGCACTTTTATCACGACTCATCCCCCTGTTACTGGAGGGAAAAAAGCAAGCTCATCACCATTGTGCAAAACTCTATTTCCCTTGCTCATTTCATGATTAACCGCCGTCAGAATTTTCTGATCTGCGGCCAAAACCTGCGACCAAGGCTCGCCCCGCAGACGCAAAAAGTCCACCACCTGTTCAATCGAACTGCCATCCGGCATGGACACGTGCTCCTCATTGAGGCCCAAGTGTTCACGAATCCGGGCGAAATAACACACCTGAATAATCACTGCGGTTTTCCCTCGACACGTTCATCCAGAAGCCAATGCCCACTGCGGCCACCCATTTTCTCCACCAACTTGATCTCAGTAATCACCATATTTTTATCAACGGCTTTGCACATATCATAAATGGTCAACGCAGCGACAGCGGCAGCCGTTAAGGCTTCCATTTCAACGCCGGTTTTCCCTGACAGTTTGCAGCGCGTGCTTATGCACAAACGGCTGTTTTTCTCATCAAATTCAAAATCGACTTTAATGGCGGTCAACATCAAGGGATGACACAAAGGGATCAGATCGTGTGTTTTCTTGGCCGCCTGAATACCCGCAATACGCGCCACAGCAAGAACGTCTCCCTTTTTATGAGCGCCCGTACCAATCATGGCCAGCGTTTCGGGTTTCATTCTGACTTCTGCACACGCAACGGCCTCCCGAACTGAAATGTCCTTTTCGCTCACATCGACCATCGACGCAGCACCCTTTTCGTCCAGATGGCTTAATTTAGTCATTGTTCACCCGTAAAATTTGCCTAATCATTGACAGGGTCTCTGCCCGTCTTAAGACTGTGATGGAAATAGAGTAACATTCACGGCCCAAACTTAAAAACATAAACCCAAGCAGCATAGAGAGCGCACGCATGCAGTGGACCCCCCATGTCACAGTCGCCACCGTCGTCGAAAAAGAAGGCAAGTTTCTGCTTGTTGAAGAGCTCATCAACCAGCAGATTGTTTTGAATCAACCCGCCGGCCATGTGGAAGCGCTCGAAACATTGGTCGACGCGGCCATCCGTGAAACCCTTGAAGAAAGCGGCTGGACAGTCAAACCCGTTTCCGTGCTTGGTTTATACACCTACACGCCGCCCTGTCGAAGCAAAACATTTTACCGCACCACATTCATTGCTGAAGCCATTGCGTTTGATCCGGATTTTCAGTTAGACAAGGATATAATTCGTACGCATTGGTTATCACTCGACGAAATCAAATCGCAGCACCTGCGTCTACGCAGCCCGATTGTATTAAAATGCGTTGAGGATTACTGCAAGGGTCAACAATTTCCTCTGAGCACCCTCTGTGAACACATTGAATAAGAGCCTTTTATCATGACCAAGACACATGTCATTGTTGGAATGTCAGGCGGCGTGGATTCCTCCGTCGCCGCCTATCTTCTGCTGCAACAAGGGTACAAGGTCGAAGGCCTGTTCATGAAAAACTGGGAGGAAGATGACGGCACCGATTACTGTACGGCGCTAGATGATCTCAAAGACGCCCAGAGTGTGTGCGACATGCTGAATATTCCCCTGCATACAGCCAATTTCGCCGCCGAATATTGGGACAGGGTTTTTGAGCATTTTCTGGCAGAGTATCAAGCGGGTCGCACACCCAATCCCGACATTCTGTGCAACAAGGAAATAAAATTCAAAGCCTTTCTTGATTATGCCCGTGAACTGGGTGCCGATTTTATTGCCACCGGTCATTATGCCAAGCGCTCAAACGACAGTGACATTGCTCACTTGTACAAAGCCGTCGACCTGAACAAAGATCAAAGCTATTTTCTGCACGCAGTTGGCGGCCAACAATTGGCCCAGACGCTGTTCCCCCTGGGCGGGCTCACGAAACAACAGGTCAGGGAAATAGCCAAACAACAAGGCTTTATCAATCATGAAAAGAAAGACAGTACTGGCATCTGTTTTATCGGGGAACGGCGCTTTAATGATTTTTTAGAGCGTTACATTCCGGCGAAAAGCGGAAAAATCGTGACCGATGAAGGTGAAATTATTGGTGAGCATCGAGGTTTGATGTTTTACACGCTGGGGCAAAGACAAGGCATAAAAATAGGCGGTTTAAAAAACCACATTGAATCACCGTGGTACGTGGTTAAAAAAGATCTCGATACGAATCAA
>DAIRVL010000063.1:0-13397 GCA_036802845.1 Pseudomonadales bacterium
TAAGGAAGTAACGCCCACTACTGACGCCTTTGAAGAGCAAAAATACTCCCCCGCCAACGACCAAGACCACAGTCACGATGGCCAGAACAGCAAACCACACGCTGGTTTCAAGTACCGTATTACCCACTGACAACAGCACATAACTGCGCTGGCTGGCCAAACCACCAATGGCTGCACCCAGAATAGAAAATATCGCTACCACAAAAATAATTTTTGCTATCCATTTCATGCGGCAGGCTCCTTCTGAGGCGCGGGAGCGATCTGACTCTGCTGCGGAACAGTTTCAGGTTGCGGTTCAAGCGACGTGGCTGCAGGCGCGATATTCAGTTCCTGGCCCACGCTTGACTGACGAATTTCTTTTTCTTTTTCCCATGCTTCAGCAAACACTTTCAAGGCTCGCATAGAACCCGACACATCAGGAATGGCAGGATTCAACTCAACGGATGACAAGTCCTTAAACGTAGCCAAGGTGACCTGGGCAACGGCTGAATCCAGATTAAAATGGCTTCTCACCCACGCTTCGGCTTGCATCAGAACGCGTTTATATATCACCGCATCGTGTTTCATTGCAGCCAACTGGGCTTGCTCAATCAGCAAGGACAGATTCTGGATCAGATAAACCCGTTGCTCACTCGACAGCAAGGGCTTAATCGGCTTATCAAGATGCTGTACTTCATATTGCTCCCCAATTACCACAAATACATTGCGCACTGTCGTCACTATTTTTTCTGAGACATCGGCGTCTTTAGGCATTGGCTTGGGTTCAGTTTTGTCAGCTTGCCACGCCAGAGTGGGCATGGTGAGTTGAGTAATGTGCTCTTTCAAGGCATCAAGTTTGATAAAAACACCTTCAATATCCACGCGACTGGCAACATTCAAATTATTCAGATCCTTGGCAAAAGCTCTGCGCACATTGATGGTGCCTATTTCATTGATATCACCCACGATCTTGTCCGCCGCATCAAGCAAGGCATAGGCGCCGTCAACGTCGCCAGTCAGCACCAAACGCTGGTGGGCAGCACGCAGTAAATGCTCGGCATGGGCAACTTGCCAATCCACCCGGTTCAAACCGGTGATACCAGACACTTCGTGTGCCAATGCAGCAACCCGCTCATCCAATGCTTTGGTCGTGGTGACGACGTTATCGGCTTGCCCCTTATTTTGCTGCAACAAGGTGCTGACTTGGTTAAGACGGCTGCCGAAATCGGCAAGTGTGATGGATTGATCTGTCGTTTGCGCCCGTATGTCCGAGCGTATATTTTGTTGCTGCAGCCATAAGTAGCCTGAACCACACACAGCAGCAGCGGCACAAAGCAATGCAAAAACTGCAATGATTACCGGCATTTTTGATTCTTTTTTTTGCACTGGCACTCCACCCTTTTTATGTTTTTGTTCTTCTGTCATGCATTCCACCTATGATTCAAACTTCAATTTTATTTGGCTGTTTTTATAGTGCCGCTTTCAACAAGAGAAACCAGCGTATTGATTACAATGTCATTGCCAGGACCGGGTGACACACTGACCTGTGTAAATCCTTCCAGACGAACACGCTGTGCAATACGTTCACTGATTACCAGAACAAAGGCTTTTTTCAAGTTATTCCAACTGGAGGCCAACTGTATTTTCAGATTTTCCAGCACGTCAACACTGCTAAGCAACAAAACGATGGGATTATTTTCCGCCAGCCACACATCAAGTTGTGTCACTGCACCGGGCTCGGGTTCGGGGCAAACTCTGGAATAGACGTCTACACAACTAACCTGCGCGCCCCGCTCTTGCAGTGTTTCTTTAAGCAAAGTACGGCCACCATGCCCTTTCACAATCAATACGCGTTGGTCCTTGATGCCCTGCAATGCCGGTAGAGCCAACAGCCCCTCGCTACTAAACTGCTGTGGCAGCTGTGAATGAATATGGTACTCAGTCAAGGCACTGGCTGTACCCGGCCCAACGCTGTAGCAGTGAACGCCAACAGGCCACTGCGGCCAGTAGCGATCTATCCATTGAAAACCAAAACGAACCGCATTAACGCTGGTAAAAATCAGGTGTTGATAACAGTCCAGATCCTGAAATTGTTGTTTGATTGCCCATTCATCCACGGTTGGCAAGATGACTAATCCCGGAATACAAATCACATCGGCGCCCAAGGCACTCAGCGCGTTTTCAAGCACCTGCGCCTGCTCTTGAGGACGCGTCACGATGACACGGACATTCTGCAGTATTGCCTCGCTCATCGTCTGACTCGCATTTTTTCTTACCTACACCGAGGCGCAATCATAATGCGAAAATCTTTCCTTGAATACTGTTTTGCCATGGTGCGCGAATTGGAGGCCTCGGCAGACAATCGAAGTCAAACCCTTTGCGGCGACTCTGACTATCTGCGGCTCGCGATAGGCACTTCATGCAATGCAACACCCACTACTGCACAAGACGTAGAGATAGCGCTATAATACCCGCCCCTTTTGATCATGAAACAACATGAGGTATGCCTGGTGAGTCTGAATAATGTCCCTTCCGGTAAAGACGTTCCCAATGACGTTAATGTCATCATTGAAATTCCATCGCACAGCGACCCGGTGAAATACGAAGTCGATAAAGACTCAGGGGCTGTTTTTGTTGATCGTTTTATGGGAACAGCCATGCACTATCCATGCAATTACGGCTATGTTCCTCACACGCTATCCGAAGATGGTGACCCTGTTGATGTTTTGGTTGTAACCCCTATTCCTCTGAACTGTGGCTCCGTGGTGCGCTGCCGGCCTGTGGGCATGCTAAAAATGACCGACGAAGCCGGTGTTGATGCCAAAATCATTGCCGTGCCAGTTTCAAAACTCACCACCCTTTATGACTCTGTGGCCACTTACAATGATTTGCCCATCACACTGATCAAACAAATCGCTCATTTCTTTGAACATTACAAGGACCTCGAAGCCGGGAAATGGGTTAAGGTAGACGGATGGGTCGGCGCTGAAGAAGCCAAACAGGAAATACTCGACAGCGTGAAGCGTTATCAAGCCAATAAGAAATAAGATTTTCAAAACCAAC
The DNA here is from genome assembly GCA_036802845.1 of Pseudomonadales bacterium. Taxonomy (GTDB): domain Bacteria; phylum Pseudomonadota; class Gammaproteobacteria; order Pseudomonadales; family UBA3067; genus DAIRVL01. The sequence continues at coordinate 3,043 of DAIRVL010000063.1, forward strand.
GAGCCAAAACAAAACCATAAAAAAGCCGGTAATTAAACCGGCTTTTTTATTTAACCCAAGAAAAATGCTAAAGATCAGCCATTTTCAAGCAAAGCGCGCAAATCAATAATGGCTGCGTTAGCACGGGAAATATAATTTGCCATGACCAATGAATGATTGGAAAACACACCAAAGCCTCCTCCATTCAGAATAACCGGACTCATAACCGTTTCCTGACTGGCTTCAAGCTCTCGAATAATCTGATCAACACTCGCCAAGGCGTCCTTTTTTTCAAGGGTAGAACCAAAGTCTACTTTTGCCGCACGCAAAAGATGTATCAGTGCCCACGCAGTACCTCGCGCCTCGAAGAATACATCATCAACCTCATACCAGGGCGTTTGTATCTTGTCACCCACCGAACTGGCATTTTCATCACTCGTATCACTGTGCGCAGCATCAACACTTGCACTCAAACGCTGGGAAATACTTCCCAAACGTGTTTCCACGTCTTGTAACCAATTACGCAAATTGTCCGCGCGGGCGTGAAATTCAGCCTCTGACATGTCCGTATCGCCCAACAATCGCCGTTGATAACGTTTAATCGAGTCCATACCCCGCTGATATTCATCTTCAGAAGAGGGAAACATGTAACGGTTCATACCCAGATTGTAATAAGGCTCGGCCTTAATCAGGTCCACATCTTCGGTTGATTGTGACTGGGAGCGTGCAATATCTTTTCGCAGGGCGCGCGTCATGTCTCTGATCTGCACCAGCACCCCTTTTTCCCAGGCAGGCATGTTATCCAGCAGCACAAAAGGAGGAAACAGATCATTGCTCATAAAGCCACCGCGTTTATGCAGTAATACATCGGTCATTTTGGCAACTGTTTCCGTCATGGCGTAACCTGGCACTTTTTTATTTTTGGGAACAGGAAATAAATCCGGTTCAATGCTCACAAATACGGCAATACCGCTCATGATGAGGCTCACAAAAAGCAATACCGCCGTAAGCAGAATAATACGCGCTGTATTTTTTTGTTTATTGGCAGTAGGTCCGGCAACACCGGCTAATTGATCTTTTAAGGCCTCGCTAAGTTCTGTCATAATTTGCACGCTTATTATCTGGATATTATGATTCAAAGACTGGGTGGAGGTGCCGAAAAACGATTATAGAACGACAAGCAACACCACCCCATTGAGTGTCGAATAGTATCATACCGTAATAATTCAGCCACCCTTTGTGCGCACTATCTATGAACCATTGAGCTATGAACCATTGTGTTATGAACCATCGTACATACGATTAACCTTCAATGGCACATAGTGCTCCAGCGTGTTAGAACGTACAGTCGCCATTTACTTGATACACATGCCACACTGATGCACTGACTCACTAAAATTCACACAGGCGTTTCACTTATGATTTTATTACGTCGATTTTCACTCACAGTCCTGATAAGCATTCTGCCTTTCCTGGCAAACACGGGGTTTTGTGAAAACGCCTTATCAAACACGAACAGTTTGCGTGCCGAACCCGAATTTCTGGAGGTGGATGACGCATTCAAACTGGAGGTATCACGTTCCAAGCGTCAACTTAAAATCAAATGGGTGGTAGCTGAAGGATACTATCTTTATCGCGAGCGCTTTTCTTTTCTTCTTGAACCATCGAATTCAGGTGCAACACTGGGTACGCCTCAGTTTCCTGGCAACGGCAAAATGAAAGACGATCCGGCGTTTGGCAGGGTCGAGGTCTATGATCACGACATGGAAATTCGCCTCAGCCTTGAAGGCACGCTGACCGAAACCTTGGCGCTCGTTGTGAACTATCAAGGCTGTGCCGACGCAGGACTGTGTTATCCACCGCAAACCCGGCGCTTTCCCCTGGCGGATATTCCGGTAACGCAAGAAGATGAGCTCACCCTTGCATCCGACGTTTCTGCGGTCAAACAATCGGCGAACAAGGCACAAGAACCCGCTAACAGCCTAAGCACCCAACTCAAGGAAGGACACCTCCTGCTGAGCTTGTTAACTCTCTATCTACTGGGTATTGGTCTGGCATTTACACCCTGCGTGCTGCCGATGGTACCGATTCTGTCCAGCATCATTGCCGGACAACAAAACCTGAGTGTGCGCAAGGGTTTTATTTTGTCCTCCACTTATGTTCTTGCCATGGCAACAACTTACGCATTCGCCGGTGCGCTTATCGGTTATTTTGGAGCAAAAGCCAATCTGCAAATGTACTTGCAACAGCCGGCGATACTCATCTTGTTTGCACTTTTTTTCATGGTATTGGCGCTTTCCATGTTTGGTTTTTATGAAATCCAGCTACCTGCTTTTATTCGCGATCGTTTGAATCAACTGAACCAGAAACAAGAAGGCGGCAGTTTGATTAACGTTGCCATTATGGGGGCATTATCTGCCCTTGTGGTATCACCCTGCGTATCCGCGCCTTTAATCAGCATTTTGACCTATATCAGCAGTACCGGAAACACCCTTCTGGGAGGAGGCGCGCTGTTCAGCCTGGGACTCGGCATGGGCACGCCACTGATACTCATTGGTGCCGGGGGCGGCAAATACCTGCCCAAGGCAGGTAGCTGGATGGACACCGTCAAAGCCCTGTTCGGCGTTATGCTGCTGGCTGTGGCACTCTGGTTATTAGAGCGCATTCTGCCCGGCCCCCTAACGCTGGCCTTGTGGGCACTGCTGCTCATCGTCAGTGCAAACTATATGAATGCCTTGGACGTAGCACCTCACGGCTGGCCAAAACTATGGAAAGGCCTGGGCGTGTTTATGCTGATTTACGGCATTATTCTGCTGGTCGCTGCGGCAAGTGGACGGTCCGATCCCTTACGTCCCCTGCGCTTCTCAGCACAAGAGGCTCAGACAAAAACAGCCGTTACAGAAAAATTTTTCCAACGTGTCAAAAATCTGGACGAACTTCAGGCCACCCTCGCCAGCGCCAAACAGCAGGGTCGCAGCGTCATGCTCGATTTTTATGCCGACTGGTGCATTTCCTGTAAAATCATGGAACGACAGACCTTTAGTGATCCGAAGGTGCGCGCATTGCTGAGCAACACATTACTGCTGCAAGCTGATATTTCCGCGTTGACGCCAGAAGGTCAAGCCATGCTCGATCACTTTGGACTCTTTGGTTTACCCAGCATTTTATTCTGGTCACCCGACGGCGTGGAGTTAAAAGAGGCCCGTGTGCAAGGAGAAATGAACGCCGAACAGTTCCAGGCCCATTTAAAACAAAACGTCAAACTGTAAATTGTTCCCAGGAAGATCTCTATGGCATCCATTCTTGTTCTGCACGGCCCCAACCTGAACCTGCTTGGCAGCCGCGAACCCCATCTGTACGGTTCGACAACGCTCAGCGATATCAACACGCATCTGGCACACATAGCACAAACCCACGGCCATCATTTGCAAGCACTTCAAAGCAACGCCGAATATGAACTCATCGAACGTATTCATGATGCCCGACATGAAGGCATCGACGTCATTATTATCAATCCTGCGGCCTTTACCCATACCAGCATAGCGCTGCGTGATGCCTTGTTGGGCGTTAATATTCCTTTTTATGAAGTACATCTTTCCAATGTTTTCAGTCGTGAAAGTTTTCGCCACCACTCTTATTTTTCTGACAAGGCTATTGGAGTCATTTCCGGCTTGGGCGCTTTCAGTTATGAAGCCGCATTATTAGCATTTATCAACTCATTAAAAGGATAAGACTTTGCCTTGGTTACAAATGATTTTTGAAGCCAGCACAACACAAATTTCCCTGCTGGAAGACCGTCTCCCCGACTTGGGCGCCGTCGCTGTAACGCTGGAAGATAACGCAGACCAAGCACTGTATGAGCCCCCCTTGGGCACCACGCCGCTATGGGAAAATACCCGCATTATTGGTCTGTTCGAAGCCGATACTGATTTGAACCAGGTCATCAAACGACTCCAGCCCACTTTTCCAGAAGGGCTCCCCCTTTATCGAATAGAAATTCTGGAGGACAAAAACTGGGAACAGGTGTGGATGGAACGTTTTCAACCCTTGTGTTTTGGCCAACGCCTCTGGATTTGTCCCAGCTGGTGTGAGGCGCCGCAACCTGATGCGATTAACTTGTTACTTGATCCTGGTCTGGCCTTTGGCACTGGCACCCATCCAACCACAGCATTGTGCCTTGAATGGCTGGATGCGGCCGATTTGCGTGGCAAAACACTGATTGACTATGGCTGCGGTTCCGGCATTTTGGCCATAGCTGCCTGTTTACTGGGTTGTAACACTGTATGGGCCGTTGATAACGACCCCCAGGCACTTACGGCCTGTGCCGCTAATGCAGAAAAAAACAAGGTCAGTGACCGAATTCACATTAGCAGCCCCGACGTCTTTGCCTCTGAATTTTCAGGCAAAGCCGATATTGTGATGGCAAATATTCTTGCCGGCCCTTTGCAAACCCTGGCACCTACACTCATGGCTTATTTAAAACCCGATGGACAACTGATCCTGTCCGGTATTCTTGAATCCCAAGGGGAGCAAGTAAAAAAAGCCTACCAACCCACGCTGATATTTGCGCCCAACGTTCAGCGTGAAGAATGGCTGAGACTGGATGCCCGGCATGTCAAACAACAGGTATAAATGATTAATTTATCAAGAAACTTCCCAATCCTGTCTCAGTAAGCTATTTTTCTAGTACGCTTTGAAGACATCATACCGTTAATTAAAAACCCAGGGTCTATGCCGGATACACTGCAGCCTCTTCTGCCTTGCTCCGCCATAACCCTGTTACTCAACCGTTACACCCATAGAGCTGCTTAATTCAATGAGCACATCTCACAAGACTCAATGCCCTCATTGCACAAGCCTATTTCAAGTGACCGATCAGCAACTTGAAATGGCCAATGGCACGGTACGCTGTGGCAACTGCCTCGGTATTTTTCAGGCCGAAGACCATTTCCTGGACCCCAAAAGCAGCGCCTCTCCTTTTACGCCCGGCACGCTTTACGAAAGCACCGACATTAACCGTGAGATTGAAGAGGTCGATGAGTCCTGGGCCTTGGAGTTATTAAAAGAACTCGAAGAAGAATCCAACACAAACGAAAAACCTTCCCCCGATGCCAAAGAGCCTGAAACTGGACAAAATACCCCTACGCTGGAAAAAACACCTGATCTACCCGTTTTACAGGGTGATCCAACGAACAAAGCCAAGAAGATTGAGCCATTAAGCGAAACATTCCGCAATCTTGATGCCTCTAAAAATACTGGACACGATCATTTTGGTGCATTTGCTGACAATCCCGTGCCCATCGAAAACAAAGACATTGATGAAGATAACTGGGCAAAAGAACTACTGAAACAAAGTGAAGATAATTCACCGCTCGAAGCAGCACCGTCCGCCGTGCAAAACCCGATCTCTGCTATAAAGTCGCCGTCACAACACGATTCAACGCCCGCCAAAACTCCAAGCAATACCACGACAAACGCATTTGGGATTGGTGAGGAGCTGACCGCTTTCAGACAAAACCAAAAAGAGTCCGCCTCTGCACCAACTATCAAAGACTTCATGTCAAGCATTGAAATTGAGCCGGTAACATTGAACCTGAATCATGGCGGGACACGAAAATTTCTACATGCTCTGACCTCAATCATTCTCATACTCATGCTTGCGATGGCGCTGGGTATGCAGTATCTGACCTATAACATGAATACGCTGGCAAAAAATCCGCAATTACGCCCCTTCTATAGCAAGGCCTGCGAATTTCTCGGCTGCACATTACCGCTACAATCCGAGCTTGCAGCCATTCGGGGTAAAAATCTGCTTATCAGAAGTCATCCGTCAAAGCCCGGTGCTCTTATGGTTGATTTGATCATCACCAATTACGCCCCTTTTCCCCAGCAATTCCCCTTGCTTGAATTAACATTTAGTGATGCCAACAGTTTCCCTGTCGCCCGTCGCCGCTTTAAACCTGACGAATATCTGTCAGGCGCCCTGCTAAAACTGGGCCACATGCCCGAGCGAACGCCCTTGCATGTCTCTATGGCTATTCTTGATCCTGGAAAAGAGGCCGTGAATTATTACGTTGTTTTTTATGAAAATACGCCGAATTGATAAACCCCATACAGGCTGTTCCATTAAAAAACTCGCCCTGATTTAGGCCAAGTAATGCCTGCAATGCTTTAAACCCACGGGGAAATTCCGTATCATCGCCTCACACCTTCATGGCATGCTTGTACAAACCTCAAAACGCGTGTCAAAACCCGTCTGATAATTCAGATCACAACGTAATAAAGAAAATACCGTGGCTAATCTCACCATCGGCCCCTACAAAATCAGTGGCTCTGTAATTCTGGCACCGATGGCGGGCGTATCAGACCTGCCCTTTCGTGCCCTTTGCCGGCACTATGGCGCCGGACTTGCTGTCAGCGAAATGGTCTCAAGCGACATGAGTTTGCGTCACAGCAGAAAATCGCTCTTGCGCATCCGCCACGAGGGAGAACAAAGCCCGCGTTCAGTACAGATAGTCGGCACCGATCCCGCGCAACTCGCGGCTGCAGCCCAATACAATGTTGATCAAGGCGCTGAAATCATTGACATCAACATGGGCTGTCCTGCCAAAAAAGTATGCAATAAACTCGCTGGTTCCGCTTTGCTAAAAGACGAAAAACTGGTTGCCGAAATTCTAAGCGCCGTAGTCAAGGCAGTCAGCGTACCCGTTACCCTGAAAATTCGTACTGGCTGGAGCCCTGAGCAACGCAATGGCCCAAGCATTGCGCATATTGCCGAAGACTGTGGCATACAAGCATTAGCTGTGCATGGACGAACTCGTGCGTGCCGGTTTAACGGCGAAGCAGAGTATGATACCATTCGAAAAATCAGGCACGCCGTTAGAATTCCCGTGATTGCTAATGGCGACATTACAAGCCCTGAAAAAGCAAAAAAAGTACTGGACCAAACTGGAGCAAGCTATGTTATGGTAGGCCGCAGCGCCCAAGGCAAGCCTTGGCTGTTTCGTGAAATAAATCACTTTATTGAAACAGGCAGCCTGCTACCATCGCCAACCCTCTCCGAAAAAAAAAGGGTCGTACTCAATCACTTGCACGAACTGTATCAATTTTATGGCGAAGAAAACGGCGTAAGAATTGCTAGAAAACATGTGACATGGTATTCAGCTGCTTATCCGCAGGGTGCATTCTTTCGCCAACAATTTAATCAACTCACAACTGTTCAAAATCAGAAAAACGCTGTGCAACAATTTTATGACCAACTTATACAGCAGGAGACGCTTACAGCATGACTAATACCACCCAAGATTCAAAAGCACCCATTGAAGCACCTTCTCTCTCGGCAACCAAAACAAATGGTAATCTCACGCTGCGTGATAATGTAGCTCAGGCAATGAAAAGTTACTTCACCTTGTTAGATGGTTCTGAAGTTACCGATGTCTATCGATTGGTCATGAGTGAAGTCGAAGCGCCTCTGTTTGAATCAGTGCTCGAATACACGGGGGGTAATCAAACCAAGGCAGCAGAAGTGCTGGGGCTGAATCGCGGCACACTACGAAAGAAACTCAAGCAGTATGGTTTATTATAAAACTGCTGCAGGCTTCTCTGCGATAGTCTAAAATATCGCCATCACGGGCAGATCAATCATCTGCCCGATTTTTTATTCCAGACTCTAAACTCTTCCTGCTCTCGCATACACATTTATGGCGACTAAAATTCAGCGCGCGCTTATCAGCGTTTCCGACAAAAATGGCCTTATTCCCTTTGCCCAGGCACTTCATGCACGGGGCATCGAAATACTGTCTACCGGCGGCACCTTTCAATTACTACAGACGAATAACATTCCAGCTATTGAAGTATCAAGCTATACCCGGTTTCCAGAAATGATGGATGGCCGGGTCAAAACGCTGCACCCTAAAATACATGGCGGCATTCTTGCCCGACGCGGACAGGATGAAGCCGTTATGGCCGAGCATGGAATAAACGCTATTGATCTGGTTGTGGTTAACCTGTACCCCTTTGAAAAAACCGTGGCCAATCCTGATTGTGATCTGGATACGGCAATAGAAAATATCGACATCGGCGGCCCCACCATGGTGCGCGCCGCTGCCAAAAACCATGCGTCGGTTACAATTCTGGTCAACTATCATGACTACGCGACATTTCTAAACGAATTCGATGCCCGCAATGGAATCATCAGTGATCGCAGCCGTTTTCAGTATGCGCTCCAAGCCTTTGAACATACAGCCCGATATGATGCAGCTATCGCTGATTATCTGGGACGATTTCAGACCGATGACACACATCCTGACACATGGCAGAAACAAACCTTCCCCCATACTTTTAATCGTCAATTCATTAAAGTGCAGGAAATGCGTTACGGTGAAAATCCTCACCAACAAGCCGCCTTTTATCGCTCAGGTGATGCGCCCGAAGGCTGCGTAGCGACCGCACAACAATTACAAGGCAAAGAACTGTCATTCAACAATGTTGCTGATACAGACGCTGCGCTTGAATGCGTTAAAGCCTTTGAAGAACCCGCCTGTGTTATTGTAAAACACGCCAATCCCTGTGGCGTTGCCACTGGGGAACAGTTGATAGATGCCTATCAGCGTGCTTACCAGACCGACCCGACATCGGCATTTGGTGGAATTATTGCCTTTAATCGCCCGCTTGACGCGCAAACAGCCGAAGCCATTGTGCACAAGCAGTTTGTAGAGGTCATTATTGCGCCCTCAATCAGCGAAGACGCCCAAGCAGTTTTAGCCAAGAAGATCAACATTCGTGTTTTAAGTTGCGGTGCCTGGCGCACCACAGACAGCCATGACTTTGATTATAAGCGTGTAAAAGGTGGTCTTCTGGTACAAGAGTTTGATCAGGGCAGCATTACCAAAAAATCACTCACCTGTGTCAGCAAACGCTCGCCCACAGAACAGGAACTTGAAGACCTACTTTTTGCCTGGAAAGTAGCGAAGTATGTCAAATCCAATGCCATTGTCTATGCTCACAACAAACAAACCATTGGCATTGGCGCCGGACAAATGAGCCGCGTTTACAGCGCTAAAATTGCAGGCATTAAAGCCAGTGACGAAAATCTTCAGGTCGCGGGTTCTGTCATGGCCTCGGATGCTTTTTTCCCCTTTAGAGACGGCATTGATGCGGCGGCGGCTGCAGGTATTCGTGCCATTATTCAGCCCGGTGGTTCCATTCGTGACGATGAAGTCATTGCCGCCGCCGATGAAGCAGACATTGCCATGGTATTTACCGGCATGCGTCACTTTCGCCACTAGCCACAACAAACGAGGACGTTCTTTATGAAATTACTGGTTATCGGTGGCGGCGGTCGCGAACACGCCCTTGCATGGAAACTGGCCCAGGATACACGCGTTGAAAAAGTCTTTGTTGCACCGGGTAATGCGGGAACCGCGCTCGAACCCAAACTGGAAAACATTGCCATTCAGATAAACGACATTCCGGCACTGGTGGCCTTCGCGCAAAAAAATAGCGTTTATCTCACCGTGATCGGCCCGGAAATTCCTTTGGTCGCTGGTATTGTTGACCGATTTACGGAAAATAATCTGCGCTGTTTTGGCCCCAGTCAGGGTGCCGCACAGCTTGAAGGCTCAAAAGCCTTTACCAAGGATTTTCTCGCCCGCCATCAAATTCCCACAGCAGCTTACGGCAGTTTTACCGATACCGCGTCAGCGATACGTTATATCAAAGAACAAGGCGCGCCCATCGTAGTAAAAGCCGATGGATTAGCTGCCGGCAAAGGCGTCATTATTGCCCACACTGAAGAAGAAGCCATTGCTGCGGTACAGGACATGCTGGCCGGTAATGCCTTTGGTGACGCAGGCCATCGTGTTGTGATCGAAGCCTTTCTGCAAGGCGAAGAAGCCAGCTTTATTTGCATGGTCGATGGCGAACACATTTTGCCGTTAGCGACCTCCCAGGATCATAAGGCCCGTGACGATGGTGACCTTGGCCCTAATACAGGGGGCATGGGTGCCTATTCTCCAGCCCCTGTCGTCACGCCGGAAATTCATCAGCGCATCATGGACGAGGTGATTATTCCTACCGTACGCGGCATGGCTCAGGAAGGGCATCCTTACACGGGCTTTCTTTATGCGGGCATTATGATTGATGCCCAAGGCGTGCCCTTGGTGCTCGAATACAACTGTCGCTTTGGTGATCCCGAAACTCAGCCGATCATGATGCGCTTGCAAAGCAGTTTGGTGACATTGTGTGACGCCGCATTAGACAAAAAACTCGATAAAATTCAGGCCCAGTGGGACCCACGTGCGGCCTTGGGCATTGTGCTGGCGGCTGGAGGTTATCCAGATAACTATAAAAAAGGCGATATTATCAGTGGGCTGCCA
>DAIRVL010000064.1:0-13066 GCA_036802845.1 Pseudomonadales bacterium
ATCACCGCCTGATTTGATCCCCGCATCATTAGCAATAACAACGCCCTTGGGTGCGGCCAGAGTGACACTGCCCGGTTTAACGCCAGTGCTGGCTGCCGCGTTGCGAATACCACTGCCGGCAATGGCCGGCGGGAAATCTAATATCACCGCACCGGTAATCGGATCAAAACTGACATTGGTCGGCGGCACCGCAAGCGCCGATTTGGCACCACGTCCAGCGTCAATATTTCCTTCCTGCGACCAGATCATGATGTCACCACCATCCAGTGCAAACACCCGTGACTGGTTGACCATCATGTCTTTGTTCAGGTAGATGCCCACGTCACCACTGCGAACTGCGACAATACCCAGCTTATCGGTGGTTTTCTCAAAACCACCACCGGTCATCACCAAGCCCGCATTAATCAATCCACCCGGCACCAGCAGGTTAATATCACCGCCATCCAGTGTTTGAATACGGCTAAAATAAAGACGCAAATCACCTTGATAAGAGGCATCACCCAGCAAGGTAGCGATGGCGTCATAGCCCCCCTGATAATCAGCGCCGTTCTGGCTCTGAGCCGCCCGACGTGAGGCCTTGGCCAATTCAGCATAAAAATGGGGCAAGGCCAATTGCCGTTTTTGTTCGGGTGTCAGGCGGGCTACTAGCGCCAGAACGTCGTCCTTGTTCTGCTGCAAGTTACCTTCTGTGTTAAGTGCAGCCTCTGCCAAAACATCGAGCAGTTGCGCATCGAGGGCTGCGTAGTGCGTCAGATACGCATCAAAATCCAGCTCATTTTGCGCGCCTACTTCCATGGTAATGGAGGCGCCGCTCTCTTCAAGCGCCAAATTACGGGTATTACCGTGCGTCACCACGCCATTCGACGTGCCAAGATCAATGTTTCGCCCGGCACGTAAGAGCAGTTCACCGGGGCCGCCAAGCTCCATGCTTGATTGAGTTGCCACCAGCTGCCCCGTACCGCCGCGTTTATTGCTGTAGAGAATGTCACGTCCGGCCGTTATCTGCGTTACATCCTTTGCCGACACATGCTGACCTGAGAAGGAAACGTTACGCACATCGTTGCCAGCCACCAACTGCGCTTGTTTTGGCACAAACAGGGCCAACGCAGCATCTGTTTTCGAGCCTTGCACATTGCCCTTGCGGGCGACAATGCTTACCGGCTGCACATCGTCCTTATGCATGGGCACAGGTGCATGACTATTCGTGCCGTAAGGACTCAGCAAGGACGTAAAATAATTCAGTTTATCTGAGGCAACCGGTTTGTTTGCGTCAGCAAACAAACTTGCATCGGCATCACTCATATTGAGTATGACAGGGCCCGTGATATCCCCATCGGCCAACAAAACAAGATTCCCCTTGTGCGTGGGAAAAAGTGTCAGTGAATTTTCAAACACGATATCACCTTGCAAAGCTGCAATACTCAAGGTGCCGGGATACAGCATGGATAACAGTCCAATAACATCGCTGTTGAAATACATCGATGGGAACTGACCACGCACCGTATCAAAATTATTACGCAGTGTTACGTCCCCGGTCAGGCTATTGAGGGCCACCGCACTGTTTTCACCATAACTAAAAAAGTAGTTTTCTAAGACACCCTGCCCTTCGGGCTGGAGCTGACTTTGTGGCACCAGGGTCGAATTAAACACCGCCTGCAGCGTCAAATCATCGTGGCTTTGTAGGGTGATAGCGCCATTCCCTATAGCCACAATAGGCGCTATTCCTTTGTTATCCGCCTGTATGCTTTTACCTGCGCGTATGCGGGCTTTTCCACCATCAATAAAAAATACACCGCCATTAATATCACCACCGGCGCTGATTTCAAGCGCACCACCGCTCCCCAGCACCTTCACCTCGTTGGTGAGAAAACCGTTATCAACCACGCCGCTGTAAACGCCTTCAGGGCGTCCCGTTGTTGGAACCACCGCCGAAAGTTGGTCTATTTGCCCCTCAACATCAACCTTTAATCTGCCCCCGCCAAAAGCACCCAGCCCTTGTTTAAACAGGCGCTCATCACCTGCGTCCCTGAAATTCACCGCCCAGGCGGTATTCATCGCTACGTTATTAGTTAAATCCCCGCCGAAGTTACCCATACGATGCAGCCAATCGCTAATCAACTGTTCCGTACCGGCACCGTGGATATTACCCGCCACTGTCAAGGTTATATCCCCCCCGCGCACAGGATACGCACCTGAGAAAAAAGACAGCCAATCACCTTCCAGTGTGCCATGCCCGGCAGAGCTGCCCGCACTGAATACAGCAACATTGCTGTCAGCGAAATCGAGATCCCCACCACTGGCCAGCTCAATATCACCACTGCCGGTGTAAATCTGCACACCCTTGTCCAATACCAACTTACCTTGACCCTTGTTAAGCGCCAGCACATCTGCACTGTTAAGATCCGCACCGGCCACTAATCGGTAAGACCAGGCCTCTCCTGTCATCAACTGACCAGCAAGCTGTGTTTCAACATCAGTTTCAATGCCATCCATCAGGCTTTTTTTGAAGACCAGCGCCTTGGCTGCACGCAGGGTCAAAACACCGGCGTCATCGCCATAACGCCAGCGTAAATTACCCGCGCTATCACGCGCGCTAAAATCCCAATCATCGCTGACTAACAGATCGGCTGAACTGACAACTTCAAGGCCCGAACGCAGATGAAAGCGCGGATCATTATTCATACCCAGACGGCTTTTGATCGTATTCGCATTGGCCATATACGCAGCGGAATCAGCGTGAATCTGTTCCTGCAATGCCTCATTAAGCACGGTCGAGCTGTAGCTTTTTACCGCCTCCACTGCAATTGATTCCGCGCCCTTGATACGGCCCAGCAGCGTGTTTACCGCCACATCATTTCCAACACGTTGCGCACGCAGCACCACCTTGCCACCGACATATTCCAGTGCCGCATCAGCGTTCACTCCCGTGCCAGACACATCAATCACTGCGGCAGAACTATCGTCTGCTGCATCTATGGCCAGCGCGCCCTGGGTGCTTTCGAGCACGACATGGCCACCTGCTTCATTAGCACCTGTAGCCCGCGCATCGATGCGCGCCGTGCTGTAAAGATGCACATCCTGTTTTGCCTGCAGAAGCACATCGCCCCCCTTGAGCGATGCCGCGTTGATCTGTCCATGCACATTAAGCGCACCTTCGTCAGCGGTGAGCTGCAAACGCTCCGCCTGAACAAGATCATTTTCAGCGATTTCTACACTACCATTGCGCACGCGAACGACGCGCTCACCACTGAAGCCGGCATCATTAAGCGTACTATTCAGCTGTGAAAAATCGGCCACAGAACCCAGATCAAGTTTCACCGACCCCAATGCCTTGCCTGTATCACGGTGCGCATCAAGCGAAGCACCCAGAAGCCACTCACCGGCGGCGGCAGAAATGACCAGCTGCCCGGCATCACCCTCTGCTACGCTTCGAAGTGCAATCGTAGCGCCCTGGTCCACACGCACATTGCCACTGTCGCTCTGCATTAACACCTTACCCGCCGGTGTTGCGACAATCTTGTCGGCAAAGTGTTCTTTCTGACCGCTGACATCAATAGACGCACCGGCGAGTACCTGCACATCACCTTGACTTGCCTTTAAGCTCACCTCACCGGAGGGAAGTTGAATGTGTGTGCCCAAGGTCACATCACGTCCTGTCAGTGCTATTCGCGCACCCAGTCCTTGCGTTAATGCCTGTTCTGTTGCCACCGCTGGCAAGGCCAACACCTGCAAAACACCCGTGGCCGCAAGCGCCGTATCGGCGCCACTGTCTGCCATAATCAGCGGTGTATTCAGTGTTAACTCACCGTCAACCTTAAATTCACCCTTCTTCTGCAGTCTTACACCGTGTGTAGCGGACAGTTCGGTGTGGGCAAAACCATCTATCGCGAAAGCCCCTTCGCCCAGACGTAAGAGGGATGTATTAACCCGTAATGTTGCGTTGTCGGCCACTGAAACAGCCGCAACACTTGTCAAATTTTTCAACTCAAGGCTATCAACATCAATGACAGCAACGGCATCGCCATAAGCCACCATGCCCGCAGCAGCCACTGTGAGCGCCTGCATGCTTAAATCAATGGTGCCGTAAAAATCCACCGTTCCACGACTGATCAGGGTCAGTGAATCCATATGCAAACTGTTGAGTTGATGTTGCTTCAATACCAGACCCGTGGTTTGATCGGGCGCATCACCCAAACTTATTTGATTGGCGTTAAACGTGAGACTGCCACCGTCCATAAGCAACAGACCGTCCATTGAGGTGTCATGGCTCGATTCAAGATACATCGAACCACTCGCTATCAGTGTGGCGCCCTGTTCTATATGCAAATCGCCTGTTGTGCCGTTGGCATTCGTGCGTGTTATCTGCATGGGTGCTCCGCCAGACAATTGCACTAAGGCACCGTTACCTTGCAAGGTATAATTATTTCCTGTATTGGCTACTTTTGCGCTGGCACCGATACGCGCACCGCTTGCTATCCGCACTTCATCACGCGCGCCAAGCAATAATTCAGGCACATCCAGCACCGCACCTTCGCCTACCTTTACCTTGCTGGCACTGACTAAGAGAGTAGTCGTATCACCGCTCGTGCTGCGATGACCACCCAAGAGCAGACTTTCCGCACCCAAGGCATTAAGACTGTCTGCGGTAATTTGCACCGTGCCGTCAGCCACTCCACGATTTACCACAATCGCCAGTTTTTCGGCCTCCAGATCTACCCGTGCGCCACGTCCATCCAGCTGTTGCGCCCACAGCTCGCCTTCCAGTTGCAAATCTGTTGTTACGTTAACACCAAGATAACCCGCATCACGCGGCAACAAGGGTGCTGCTTCATCCAGTTCGGCGGCGCGTTTACTGAAAAACGCATTGGCAAAACTTTCCTGATATTCACTGCGTGTACGGGCAATGCTGCCCGGTGCCACGGCATAAGCAGACCAACGTGATTCACGAATATCGGTGCCGGCCACCGTGCGATACCCTGCCACAATGACACTGCCATCGAGCTGATCCGATCTCTGCCCCGCGCCAAAATCTTGAAGGTCCGTTTTAAGTGTGACCAGGTAAGCCCCGGGCAACAAGGCATAACGGGCGGGCAGCAACACATAATCACCGGCCGGCAGAGCACTGCCCGCCGCCAGGTGAATACTGTCACCCGCGTTCAAATCAGTGCCGGTAAAAATCATCGGATCATACGGACCATAACCCTGCATCGTGGGAATAATGGCAAACGTGTTGGCGCTGTTTTCCGGTGCCAACCTATCCAGCGAACCACCCAAACCGGGCACAAACTCATAGGCAAGCAAATCACCGCCGCCGGAGATATTAATCACCGCGCCGTTTTCCTGCCGTACGACCGGTGCTTTCAGCGCGATGTTCTGCACGGGCGGAGCATTCATCAATAAGGTGTTGTACTGATTCACCGGATAAATCCAGTCTATGCCCAACTGCGTTTGGCCAAAGGGAATCAACTGCCCTTCAGCCGATGTGGAGGTAAAACTCCCCGCCGCCAGAATCAGTTGCTTTCCAGCCTCGAAATTTATCTGACCCAAGGGTGCTTGCAGCACCCCGGCCTGTGTAATGGTGTCCGCCTTCAGGCTTAAGGTGCCACCCGCCGAAAGCAAGGGCCCCTCGGCAGGTGTTGACGCTGACAACACGCGTAACTCCCCGTCGGGGCCTGTTACCTGAATCTGATACTGCGTTAAGGTGGCAGGGAAAATACGCGCCGCCTGCAATTGCAGATCAGCATAACTGTTAAGACTGCCGCGCCACTCTTTACTGCTACTGCCGAGCGAGCCGAGCAAACCGCTCAGGCGCATATCGCCCTCGCTGGTCAGATGCGTCTCTTGCCATCCTTGCAGCGTGACATGACCGACAAGATCAATCTGCTGGGCGTCAATCGCAAACACACCCTCGCCTTCAATGGCAGCAGGCGGCAGCGTTTGTGTTGTGTTGCTGTTCTTGAGCACCACATAGGCAGCACCCAGATGCGAATCACCACCCAGCGAATTGATCAGTGACGCATCCAATGCAATAGAGCGACGCAGCGTGGAATCGACATGATCCAGTGTGATTTTGCCGCGTGCGACAACACCACTGGGACTGAATAAATCAGCCACCCGAAGATTCAACACATCAAAACCTCCGGCTTCTACCTTTTCGGCATTCAGCACGGCCTGCCCTCGCTGTGGCAGGGTTTTGCCCTCTGGCTGTTGTGGCTCACTTGAAGACAAAACAAGATTACGCGCCGCATAATCAAAATTGAGGTAGGGATTTTGAGGTACCACAGACACATCATCGATTCGCGAATTAGCATCCAGCGCAAGCGTTAATTGTCCTCCTTGGGTATATTCCGCGCCCGCACGGCCAATCAAATCACCTGCTAACAGCATGCCTTCAGCTGCAGTCAGATAAACAGACCCGGCATTGCTGGCAATGTGTTCCAGTTTACCGCCATCAATAGCACCATAGGGTCTGATATGCAGGGTCGCCGAGGTGCCGGACACATCAATCAGCGAACCGCTTGCGGCGACAATATGACCACGGTCTGCCGTTAGACGAATCTGACCGCCATCCAGAACCTGCCCGACGGCTTGGCCGAATTTGTTAGGCAGAATTTCTGCCGCTCCAAGCGACAAGAGCTGTGCCGTGTTACCCAAATAAATACCCTGTTCCGGCAAGAAATAGGCATTTGTATCATTGCTTCTGGGTTTTGTGATGCGCAGATCAATCGAGCCACTGGGTGCTGAAATCAGGCCATCTATATAAATACTCTGATCCGATGTCAGTGTTACAGCAGAACCGGTTTCAGTTTCAATACGCGCCCCGGTTTCAAGCACAAAATGCGCAGGTTTTACCGTCGTGGCTGCCATCTGATCCAGTGTCAGGCTCAAGTTCACTGCCGAACGCTGATCCTCAGGCAAAAGCATCACATCACTAAAAGCAGACAAATCGTCGCCACTGGCGTGATCAAGAAAAGTGCTGTCGACCACAATGGATTGTGCCTGCGGTTTTATGACCGTGCCCGCCGCAACAGTAATGCCATTGAGGTTAGACGTTAATGCGTAAGCGCTGAAACCACCGCGCTGGAAAAAATCCGGTGTCAGTACGGTTTCATTTAAGGCATTGATATTACCCGCCACCGCATCGGCAATGCGCAAGGCATTGGCTTCAATCGACAGACGCCCGCCCTGCTCCAGTGCATAGGCATGAAGATCACCGTCCAGACGCAGCGCTGACCCTTCCGGCAATTGAGCCCGGCTGGTGATCTGTATTTTTCCACCCTTGCCGGCATGCAGCTTGCCTTGGGCATCGACAGAGGCACCCCCATCGGCATCAATCACACTGCCGGCCGCCAAAAGCAAATCACCCTTGGCGTTAAGCGTTACAGAGCCACCCTCCAGATAACGCCCTTCCCGTCGCCGACTCACGGTAGTGCTTGCGCGACGATTCGTGGCATCACTCCAAGGCAAACCAAAGGTGTTAAACCACAGTCCGCTCACATCAATCAGCCCCTGCGCACCTACTGCAAGTGAACGCTTGGCCGGAAGCGCATTTGTTGGCTGTGTCGTTTGGAGCACCACCGTACCGGCTGGCACTGTGATGGCACCATCCACAGTGATTGCACTGCCACTCAAATACAGCTCACCCCCTGCCGGCAAAGTCAGCTGTGTCCCTTCAGACACATGCACTTCACCGTTATGGCGTACGGTCAGGCGACCCACACCGCCTTCAAGTAACAAGCGTGGATCAAGGGTGATAGGAACACTCGGATCAAGTGAATCCTGAAAAGACCTTGATGCAGGCGTGTGTGTAAAGGTCAGCTCGGCGGGAATATAACCAAAACTGCCACCAAAAATAGTTACAAGATCAAGCTCCAGCCCACCCATTTGCACTGCTGCATCCTGACGTGGCCCTTGCGTAACACGAGCCAAGACCTCACCGTCAAGCTGCACCGAACTGGCAATAAGCTTGAAATTACCGGCATTTTTACCTTCGACATAGCCTTCTTCATAACGCCCCTGGGCAAGCCCATTGATGCGCCATACCTGGGTTTCACCCCATTTTGGATTCAGACGCATATACTCACCCAGCACACCGTCATAAAGACGGTTGGGGTCGGCATCGCTGATATCATAAATTTTATTGCCCGAGAGCAACTGCGTGGTATGCATCCAACCGGATTCGTAGGCCACTTCGCCGCCAGAAATATCAACAGTCGCCCCTTTGGCCAGCACCACATCACCTTCTGAAGCCAGGGTGACCGTACCCCCTGCCGAGAGACGTTCATCCACGTTACGTTCAATGGCCGCCAGCGCACTGGAAATATCCGTCAGCGGCGTCCCCTCACGCGCATCGACAATCACTTTTTTGCCCCGTAATACGCTGTTGCGTTGCAAGGGTGCATCTTTTAATTCATTGCTGCGTAATTCAATTTCAAGTTCGTTGCGCGCCATCGCCAGTTTTGTATTGGTAGTACCACTCACGTCGATGAGGCTGCCCTGTTCCAGCACAATACGACTGTCGTTGCGTTGCGTACCGGTCTGCATGGCCGTCATTGGATTGGCTGTTGCAGTGAGACTCACATTACCGCCCGTCACCACAATTTTTGCGTTCTGTTTTAGCTGAATCTCTTTTGCCAATACTGAAACGCTTGAAAGCACCTGTTTTTGCTCATCCACCGCAGTGGATGTATCGTCCTCATCGGGTAAAACCTCGGTGCGACTGTTCACACCGAAGGTCACTTGCGCGGCCTTGCCGTCACGCACCATGGAAACACTGCCTACCTCCAAACCAGTGCCGATACCGCTGCTTTTCATTGTCGTTTTATCTTGCGCCACCAGCTTAATCGAGCCGTTACTGGCAACCGCCGTAGTCGCCGAGAGCAATCCTTCCTGATTCACAGCAAAACCCATCAGGCTAATGTTGCCACGTTTGGCGATGACCTCACCCAGGTTACTAACATCACCGCCGGTGCCCACTTCGACCAATAATCCGCGCAGGTTATCGTCCTTTGAGGCGGCCTTTAACCAGACTTTATCCTGACTGGCGGCGAGAATTGCCTGCCCCTCGGGTGTTTCGATAAGTCCTTTGTTTTCAATGACAGGCGCCAGCACCATGATGCGTCCACCTTCAGCACTGCGCAGTTGAGCGCCATTTTCAATCACCACCGAGCCCATCGGTCCTTCGGCGATAAAAGCGGCTTTTCCCTGCTGAATGGCTTGCAAAATACCTGTGACGTTAAACGTTTCATCGCTCACATTCAGGGTTGATGCAGTCAGTGAATTCACATCAACGCTGGCACCCGGACCAAACACCATGCCATTGCGATTAATCAGAAAAATCTGGCCATTCGCGCTTAAGACACCGTTTATCCGACTCGGATCCGCCTGATAAATACGGTTCAAGGCCACCGATCCGGTATCGGGTTGATTAAACTGCACGGTATTACCCGCACCGATATTAAAACTCTGCCAGTTGAGAATAGCCTTGTCGCTCTGCTGGTTAACATAGAGCGTAGTGCCACTGCTAGTGAGTGATGCCTGCCCCGAACTGACCCAGCCATTAGCGCCGCCTGTGGATGCGCACGCTGTGGTACAAGGAACGGGGAAGTTCGCATTGCTAGGTAAATCGGCTTTTGCTGAAGCACAGACAAAAAGCACATCACCCAGCAGCAACAAATGCAGATAAGCATGCCGACCACGCTGTGCTTTGTTGCGTTTTTTTACGCGTTTGTTAGCGCGCTTGCGATCTACTTTTAATCCAAACATGGCACACTTCTCTCCACTGTACATGCAATTAACCGTTGACTAAAAAAAGACTCCTTGTCGCCAAGCCCCTTAGGTCACTCGCCAGTTAAATTGTCATCAGAATTCGTAACGAAGGTTAAAATGAAAACGTGCATCATTGCGTTTGATGCTACCCGCGTCGTCCAGAGGCGAGGCCCAGTCGAGGGCAAGATTGAAATTTTTACCGGCTACCAACCGTGCGCCGACGCCGACACCCGCCAGATTCTGGTTCTGTTTTTCTGAGGGCAGTGGGTCATGACGCTTAAGCCAGGCGTTATCAGCAAACACTAATAATTGCAGATCATTCATCCACAATCGTTTGCCCGAAGCCAGGGGCGGGCTGCGCAGCTCCAGATTAGCCAAAAACGCATCGTCACCCATCGCTTGTGATTCGGGATAACCGCGTACTGTGTCAGCGCCACCGGCATTAAATTGTTCATTGCTGATCAAAGGTGAGTCACTCAACTGTGCGCCCAGATGAAGACGCCAGGTGCTCTTCATAAAACCGGCCTGTAAACGTTCCACATCGGCATTAAGGTGGGCAAAATTTGCCTTGGCATTAAAACGTTTATTGCGAAATTCCTCTTCACTGTTGCCCAGCAAACGCAAACCCAAGGACGTGCCCAGCGAATAAGAGGTCGAGCCCTGCGTATCCTGCTGATAGCGACTGTATTTGGCTTGCCCCACGCTATAACGGATCGGCGTCGAAAGGCCGTTCCCATCGGGCAACCT
Organism: Pseudomonadales bacterium; assembly: GCA_036802845.1. GTDB lineage: Bacteria > Pseudomonadota > Gammaproteobacteria > Pseudomonadales > UBA3067 > DAIRVL01. Next base: position 10,516 of record DAIRVL010000064.1, read on the forward strand.
AACTTCCTGACTTTGGTCTTTGAATTGCGCACCCAGAGAAATCCCCTGTTTCACCTGACTTTTAGCCGGCAACGACCGCTGCCAGGTAAGACCCAAGACATCCCCATTACCCAGCACACCCAAGGTACCCAAGGCGGCCGAATGACTGGCGGAATGGACAGCCAAAAAATTCCAGCGGGTTTGATCCACCGGAATCGAATAACCCAAGACCCACACCCGCGCCTCATCCCACTGCTGAGGAGATGCCTGGTAACTCAATGAGGCGCTGTGGTGACGCTGCCACAAATTGGAATGCATTAAACTGGCCTCCATGCGCAGATGAGAGCTGCCGTAAGTGTAGCGATCATTAAAACCAATACTGCCGTGCAAAGGTAAGCGATCTTCAACTTTAAGTTCGGCTTCCATGGTGCCTGGCGCCAATCCCGGGCGAAACAAGGGATTAAGCACACGATCTGGCGCCAGCGCACTGGCCTCTGCCAACTGTGATTGCAGCGTCGGCAAATGCAAAGGCGAACCGGGCTGTAAGGCTGGAATTTCTGCCCGCAAATCACGCGGTGAAAAATAGTGTGTGCCTGTTACACGGAAACGCTCTATCTTGCTTTCAACTACCCGCAGCCGAATCACTCCCGTACTGGCATCTTGCTCGGGGATATTCACCAACACGGCAGCATAACCGGCTTCACGGTAGGCCTGTTCCAGCGCGCGTTTGGCCGCTTCAACATCGACAAGACTTTTATTACTTCCCAAAAAGGGGTAAACCACATTTTCCACTGAAGTGCGTGGTAACAGGCTTGCGCCCTCAACCTGAAATTCCCAGACATCAAAGCGCACCTTATCAGCGGCCGGTGGCACCTCGTTCGCCAGTGCGGCGCTACACCAACAGAACAACAGGCGTACAGCAGAACGTTTTATTGCAAACTTAAACCTCATTCGAAACCCTACTTCAACCCAATGAACTGGCGTATTGCTGGCACAGCAAAAGCCTCGATGCGCGGATTATGCGTGAGATGAATGACAACACGGTTACACTTGTGTTACACAAAAATGAAGCGGCACACTCACCGCGAAACACTCAAAATACGCGTTAGATAAGCGCCAAAACTGTAGAATAAAATCAATTTGACAGGCCGTGAACGTTCGACGTTTTTTAATCAGTAAATTTTTAATCAGTAAAATTGTATCCAAAACTCTACGCTGAAAATAAACCGCAAAGGGCATTGATCGCGCAGCAGTAAAAAATTACCAAGGGCTATAAAACCTGACGCAGCACTGCAAAAAAAACGGCACTCATTTGAGTGCCGTCGTATTACCTCTTTATTACTGACCTCTTCCAGAAGCCACTTATGTCACTGACTATTTCAGTGACGATGGCTTATTAATCAAAGGCACACGACAGTTGCTCACAGGTGTACCGTGGCTGGCTGTGGCCACTGGGTTGGCTACATTCCATACGGTATCTGTTGCATTACCATTGGTGTTAAGCGAGAGATAACCCGCCTGCCCCCAGCTATGGTTAAAGTCAGCATTGGCTGCAGCAACAATGCTGGGTTTGCCCGCTTGAGTCGCCAGGGTATTCAGAATTTTATACTCATCACTTGTGGTGGCTGGGCCACCTGCAGCCGGAGTGCGCCACTGCATGGACTCTTCAGCCCAATCGAAGTACGTGTTGTTCCAGACGTTTTCCAAGGTTGGTGCTACCCCGTCGATTTTGATAAAACGGTAGCCCTTAGCCAAGGTGGTATTGCTTTCGGTTGATAGCACACCCACTGCCCAGATATTGCTGGTGTTTTTGGTGTCTAAACACGTATCCACATCACCTGAACCAGAGTTCAACACAACGACTGGACCAAAGCTACCAGCGCCGGAGACCTCCACCGGTGTCAATGCACCAGCGGTGCAGGGGTTGCCAAGGAAGTTGGCATTAAACTGGGCCTGGGTACCAGAACCGTTGACTCGGCGGCAAATATGCACCCTCAAGTCGCTCGGTAAGGTCACACCCGTTACCTCAGTGAGTTTGCTGCCACCCATATAGAGCGAGTCCCACTTCTTGATGCCGTTTTTGGCCATCAATGAGGCAACCTGTATCTTACTCAGGCTCGGCATATTGGCCTGGCTTTCGTCACCGACAACCAAACCCTGGGCTTTTTGCAAGGCGTTACGTAAAGCTGTGGTCACCGGAATACCAAATACACCGGCGCGAACACTCTTAACATCCAATTTACCTAACTGCGCCGAACTCACTTCGTCTGCGGTAGCAGGCTTGTTAACACCCACAAAAAGTGCAGGCTCAACATCGGACAGACCGGCATCGGAAACATGCATCTGCATATTCGTTGTAGCGTTATAGGCGCAGTTGTAGGTATTTGCTGTGGCGGTCAACGTACAGTTAGTGCTGTTAACGTTCATAAATTCCATTGGCGTAGCATCAGCCACCGGTGCCACACCCATGCCTGAACCACCGGCAGAGCGTTTGTAGATCAGCACTTTGGGGTTGGCAATACTCAGGCCCGTGACTTTGGTGCTGTCCAGGTTACACGAAAAAGCGCGCTGA
>DAIRVL010000065.1:0-12437 GCA_036802845.1 Pseudomonadales bacterium
ACCAAACAGAATTACACCGTTGATGTGTCTGAACTTGAATTGCGTGATGTCAGTTTGCAGGATGCTTTTCCCCTGCGCCTGAAGGCGCGGGCGCATGACAAAACGGGACTGGATGTTGATCTGGCGCTGAGCACACAGCTGCGCATTGAGGGTGCGGGCAAAAAAATTACCGCTGATGCGCTTGATCTGCAAGCCACGCTCAAAGGCATTTTTCAATCACCGCTTCAGACAGCAATACAGGGGCGAGTGGATTATGATCAAAATGCCGATCAGCTTGATGCAACAGTCACGCGTCTGCAATTTGCCAATGTCATCGCCAAAACACAGATTCACGCCACGTCTGTAAGTCAGGCACTGCAATTCAAGGGCACTTTGCAAACCGAGGTTTTTAATTTAAAAACGCTGCTCAACACTTTAGGCATCACACCGCCCATAACTCAGGATGATGCGGCACTTAGTCGGATACAGGCCGATCTAGCCTTCAGTGGTGACACGAAACAAGTCAAAATAAAGCCGCTGACCCTGAAAATTGATGACAGCACTTTCAATGGCGATATGGCTGTGATCGATAGGGCAACACAGTTCCTGAGTTTTTCCCTGACGCTTGATCACATGGATGTTGACCGTTATTTGCCACCGGTCGTGCCTGAAAAGGAAACCCAGCAGGTCGTAAGCACAGCGCCTTCGACTGCAAGGCCCTTGATTCCGGTCGAAACCTTGCGGGCGCTTAAGGTCAAAGGCAGTTTCAGTGCCAAAGAACTTATTGTGAATAAAATCGCCGTGCACGATCTGAATCTGAGTCTCGATGCCAACGCTGGCGATATGCAGGTGAGCAGTCTGACGGCCAAGATCTGGCAAGGCACACTAAACGGTTCTGCAGGGATTGATGTACGTGGCGCCGAGCCGCAACTTCGTACCGATATCGACATACAGAACGTACAGCTGCAAGACGTGTTGCAAACCTTTACGCCAAATACGGTGTTGTCCGGTCGATCGGCGCTTAAATTACAGACCCGTACGCAGGGCAATGATGTTGATACACTGATCAAACAGGCGCTGGGTCAGCTCGATCTAAACGTAAATGATGGGCTCTTGCATGGCGTTAACCTGAACAAAATGGCAGGAGATGCTGTGGCACAAAAACTCGGCGCTGCCTCAGAATTGGTGCCGAATTATCAGCAACGTCTGCCAAAGGCAATGAAAGAAGATACCCAGATCAGAACTTTGCTGGCCAATGTGAAAATTGAAAACGGACATTTGATCATGCCGGATTTCAAGGCCGAAACCGATGCGGGCCAGATCAATGCTCGCGGAGATATCGATATGTTGCAGCAGGCCTTTGATTACCGCTTTGGTGTGGTGCTGGCTTCGCTGGCGGATAACAAATACTTCAAAGGCACACAATGGCCGGTGCGCTGTCAGGGTAAGCTAAGCACGGCCGTAAGTACGTGGTGTCGTCCGGACAGTCAGTCCATTGGTGATATTGTACAAAAAGCGGCCACCATCGCCCTGCGTGCCAAAGCCACGGAAAAACTCGGTGAAAAGCTCGGCATCCAAAACGCCGATGAAGCCGCAGTGAAGCAGGAAGCAAAACAAAAAGCCAAAGAAAAGGTGAACGAAGAACTGGGTAAACAATTCAATAAACTACTTCAACGAAAGTGAACGCTGTTTAATGAACACACCGGTTTCATCTTCATGCACAGTGTGTAACGGTTTTTAGGGGCTTTTATGCATGCGGGCCTGAAATTCTTCGGTAGAATTTACCTGCGGGAATGGACTGTCGGGCACCGGACAGCCGAGAAAGTCACACAAGGGTAACCATCCTTGTATTACCTGATAAATCAGCAGGCGTTCGGGTGGCAGTTGTGCTTTGACCTGTTCGATATGAGCTTGGTAAACCGCGATGGCATGGCTTTTATCATCCAGTCGTCCGCCGAAGCTATTGTGCAGAATCAGTTGGCGGGTCATTTTTCGGTGGGCCGTAAGTTCAGCGCTGTCTTCAGGTTTGCTTGGCGTTATCAACGATTGATAGATGGTGTCGAGCATGCTTTGGTACCATTTTTCGGGGTCGCGGTAGGTGAGTATTACTTTAGCGTCGGGAAACGTATCGGCAAGCGATTTCCAGAACGTACAGGCGGGCCAGTCGACGGCGGCGTGATAGCCGGCAAAAAGTGTTGTCCAGTCTGGCAATACATTGTCGGCCGCTGCCTGCCAGCAGGGAATATGTTCAGGGTGCTTGAAGACCTCCAGCATGTGATAACAAGGGTTAAAGCCCAGCTGTTCCAAGGCGAGCTTGAGGGAAAGCGTGCCGGTACGACCAAAACCGGCGCCAATGATTTTCAGACTCATGATCAAATCCTTGTATGTATGCGTGAGGGTATATTTTTGCACGAGCGCAGTGTAGTTGATCAATCTCAACAGAAAAATCCATGGCCTTCATTTGCCGTTCTTGTGTTTCAGCACAATAATGAAAAAAGTGACAGATGAGTTTGATACATAGGGTTTTGGCTACACACCTGACAGCATTGTTAAACTTTTTTTGATACACACAGAACACCTCCGACGGTTGCCAGATTATGGATCAAAAACACGTTGTAAAACGCAAGGACCTTTTGGCGGAAGAGCTGTCACATAAAACAGCGGAAATAAATCAGGTCTGGCAACAAATCAAGCTTCATCCTGAAAACAGCGCATTATGGCAGGTGATGACGCATTTATCGCAAAATGCCGCCGAGTTAAGTCATCAATTGGTGTGTGCGCACGATGCTGAAATAGCACCGCAGTTAAAACAGTCTGACTGCAAGCTTGCGTCAGATGAGGCGCTTATAACCCCGTCTTCGCGCAATAATGACGCGTCAGCATCGCTTATACCAGCGCACGCTCAGACCGTGTTTTTTATGGGAAATAATTCCCGCGAGGTGGCGGCATTTGATCGGCAGCTTGCGTCATACGGATACGCACTGCGTATTTTTACTGAGCCACAGCAACTATTGCATGCCACGGAGCAAGACCTGCCCGCGTGTTTTATTGTCAATCTGCATGCGCCATTTGAAAACGATTTCAGCGAGATACAACAACTAAAGTCCAAAGCTCAAAATATTCCGCTTATTGTGTTGGCGCCTGAAAATAGCACGAGCCTGCGACTTCAGGCTGTTAGAGCCGGTGCCAATGCCTTTGTCGTTCCACCGCTGAATATGCCGGGTTTTATTGACATGCTCGATCGTCTCACCGGAAGGGGTGAACACATTCCCTTTCGAATCCTGATTATCGATGACTCTCAGCTGGCGGCCGATTTTTATGCGCGGGCCTTGCAAGACGCGGGAATGCACACGGCGATTATCACGCAACCCATGGAAGTCATGCATTTCATGGCAGAATTTGATCCCGATCTGGTTCTGATTGATCTTACTATGCCACAGCGCAATGGCAGTGAGTTGGCCGAGGTCATACGCCAGCATGAAGCTTATGTGGGAATGCCCATCATTTTTCTATCTGCGGACACAACGGCCGATGCCCAACTGAATGCCATTAAAATGAAGGGTGATGAGTTTCTTGCCAAACCCATCAATATTAATCATCTGATCGCCGCCGTAAGGCATCGTGCGCAGCGCTTTCGCCAGATCAAGGCACTGATTGTGCGTGACAGCCTGACCGGGCTTTATAACCACAGTCACATCAAAGAATTGTTGCAACGCGAGTTGAGTCTTGCGCATAGAAATAATCAACCCCTGCAATTTGTGATGATTGATCTGGATCATTTCAAGTGGGTCAATGACCGCTATGGTCACCTTGCCGGTGACAGTGTCATTAAACTGCTTGCCCGCTTGTTGAAACAACGCCTGCGTACCACCGATATTCTGGGGCGTTACGGCGGCGAAGAATTTGCCCTTATCCTGCCTAATACCACGGCAGAGCAGGCAGAAAAAATTATTAACATGATTCGGCAGCATTTCAGCGAGCTTGCCATCGCTACGGAGCAGGGAGAATGCAAGGTCACTTTTAGCGCGGGCATGGCCTCTTATCCTGATTTTAATAACAGCAATACGATCGTTCAGGCGGCCGATGAGGCCTTGTATCAATCGAAAAACGCGGGCCGTAATTGCGTCACCTTGGCCAAAGCAGCCACCAATTAATCAGTCAGAAATTTTTCCAGCATAAAATTCAGGTATTGATGGCCTTGTTCTGTGGGATGAAAGGTCTGGCCATTATCCTGCAGCAAACCTTTTTGGGTAAGATCGGTCATGACTGTGGCGACGCTTGCAGGTGGTAGCCGCGTGCGTTCAGCAAAAAGTGCCCAGCTTGCACCTTCCGTCAGACGCAGGGCATTCATCATAAATTCAAAGGCCAATTCACCTGAGGTAACCTTCCTGCTGCCAGCCCGGTAGGCTTTGTTGGGGTCCAAATAATCCAGGGGTAAACGGGTTTTCCAGTAACGTTCTACAACAAAGGGGTCAGACTGGGTGATTTTGCCATGTGCACCCGGGCCAATGGCGAGGTAATCACCAAATAACCAGTAATTGAGATTATGGCGCGCACGGTAACCAGCGCGTGCATAGGCAGAAATTTCATAATTGCCATAACCGGCATGCTGTAAATACGCTTTGCCTTTGACCTGCATGGCCCAGCTGCTGTCATCATCGGGCAGCAGGGGCGGGTGTTTATAAAAATAGGTATTGGGTTCAATGGTCAGCTGATACCAGGAAATATGCTGTGGTTTTAATGAGACAGCCACTTCCAGATCATGTAGCGCCTGCTCAAGTGTCTGGCCGGACAAGGCAAACATCAAATCAATGTTAAGGTTATCAAAACCGACCGATTGCGCCAGGGTGACGGCGCGGATGGCGTCGTTAGGGTCATGAATACGCCCCAAGGCCTGAAGATGGTCAGCAGAAAATGATTGCACGCCGATAGACAAACGATTGATGCCCGCTTCCCGGAAAGCGGCAAACTTGGCTTGTTCAAAGGTGCCGGGATTGGCCTCCAGCGTGATTTCAATGTCGGGGGCTAACGCTATGTGTGTTTGTATGGCGCTCAGTAATTGACGGTAAAAATCTGCCGACAACAGACTCGGGGTGCCGCCACCGATAAAAATAGACTCCAGCGTGCGATTTTTGACGGTCTTCAGTTCCTGCGATAAATCCTCCAGCAAGGCCGCTAAAAATGCAGACTCTGGAATCTGACCCTGAAGCGTGTGGGAATTAAAGTCACAATAAGGACATTTCTTGATGCACCACGGGGTGTGTATATACAACGATAAAGGGAGTTTGGCCATGTATGGATACGGTTATTCGCCGTAGATCTCCCGATATTGACTGACAAATGACGCTAACGCCTGGCCTCGATGGCTCAGACGATTTTTTTCCTCAGGCGCAAGTTCTGCGGCAGTGCAGGCATGTTGAGGGACATAAAAAATCGGGTCGTAACCAAAACCGCCGTTGCCTGAAGGTGTGCTTGTAATGGTGCCCGACCATTTGCCCAAAGCAATAATCGGCATGGGGTCGTCAGCGTTATTAACGTAAACCAGCGCACAATAATAATAGGCGCGGCGGTCTGTGTTTGTTTTGGCAGCCAGTTCGTTCAATAATTTTTGTATATTTTGCTGATCACTGGCGCCAGGGCCGGCAAAACGTGCGGAATACATTCCGGGCCGTCCGTTTAACACAGGCACCACGATGCCGGAATCATCGGCCATGGCAGGCAGGGCTGTTTGTCGGGCGGCGTTACGTGCTTTGATCAAGGCATTTTCGACAAAACTTAAACCGTCTTCCGCCACGTCTGTGACACCCCGCTGTGTCTGAGGCAGCAAGGTTACTGGGAATTCGGTCAAGGCATGGTGAATCTCTTTTATTTTGCCCAGATTACTGCTGGCAACGACAATTTGTTTCATTCCGGGGCGTGTTCCTGTGAAATTTAGCGACTTCAAAAATGATAAAAGCGGGCAAACCCGCTTTTATCATTTTGTTTTGTCAGCTTTGATGATTCTGACAAGGAATCAAATTAATCCGCATAGAATTTCTTCTGGAATGTAAGGGTATAAGGCTCAACGCCCGCATCGGGTTGAACGCTCACGTCAAAGACCAGATCTTCCTCATTATTGAAGCGGAAGGCACCGATATAATAAATCGCATCACCTTCGCGTATTTCTTTAAATTTCACATTTTGGGCTTGGCCAAGCAAGTTTTTCACGGTGGCTTCGACCACGGCGGTATGTGCTTTGTTGTTCTGGCCCGTTGTTTTTTGAACGGCAATGTTGAGCACACCCTGATAACGACTGCGAACCAGTTCATAATGGGCGGCAATTTCAGGTTTGAGTACGGTGCTGCCAAAGGCGCTGTAGTGAATTTTATACTCACCGCGGACTTCGACTTGTTCAGCGGATGCCACCTGCATAGTAAACAACAAGGTTATGAGGAGCGCAGTCTTCTGTAGCATTCTCAGCATTTTAGTTTCCTTTTTCTGTACGTGATAGCGTGTGTTTTTTGTATTTCTAACTCTGAATGTGGTCCGCTTGGGCGCTTGATGCCCTCAGTAAATTATTGAAGACCCTCATTTCTTATAATCTATTAACGCTTACTTGGCAACTCGATAGATAGCGACTTCACCGAGTAAATTGGGGAATAATTTGGAGCCAATACCGGTGCGATGTTTTTGATCGACCACTAAACGATCAATAATTTTGATGTCCTTGCGGTGACACAGGGTTTCGAAATCCCTGAAGGTGCACAGATGGATATTGGGTGTATTGTACCAGGTGTAAGGCAAGGCGTTGGACACGGGCATACGGCCGTGGGTGAGAAGGTACAAACGTATGCGCCAGTAGCCAAAATTCGGGAAGGTGATAATGGTTTCCCGTCCGACGCGTAACATGTCATCGAGTAAACGATCGGGGCGACGCACGGTTTGCAAGGCATGGGTCATTAAGACGGTATCAAAACTGCGGTCACCAAAATTGGCAATACCCTTGTTTAAATCCTGCTGAATCACATTTACACCTGCGGCAATGCAGCGTGTGATATTGGCCGGATCAATTTCCAGGCCATAGCCTTTGGCTTGGCGTTGTTGTTGCAAAATAGACAGTAATTGGCCGTCACCACAGCCTAAATCCAGCACGCGGGCACCGGGTTTGATCCAGTTCAGAATGATGTCAAAATCGGCTCGCATGCTCAGTTGTTCTCCAGCTCTGTTGCCACCTGGTTCATGTAGGCATTAAAAATCAGCAGATAGTGAGGAATGGGTAACAGAAAAGAATCATGGCCTTGGGGTGCTTCTATTTTGGCGTAAGTGACATCTTTGCCACTGGCAATCAAGGCGTTGACCAATTCTTCAGAGCGTTCGGGCGCGAATCGCCAGTCGGTGGTAAACGATATCACCAGAAATTTACTTTGTGCACGCGCTAACACGTTATCCAGAGTTTCGTTTTTGCCGAAGGTCGGATCAAAATAGTCCAGCGCCCGTGTCATTAACAGGTAGGTATTGGCATCAAACTGACGGGCAAAAACTTCCCCTTGATGACGCAAATAACTTTCAACCTGAAATTCGGAGCCATAGCCAAAACGCACCTCACCATTGCGTAAATCGCGGCCAAACTTGGTGTGCATTGCATCATCGGAAAGGTAGGTAATATGCCCCACCATGCGTGCCAGAATCAGACCGCGCCGGGGATAGGTGCCGTGTTCATAATAGCGGCCTTCATGAAAATCTGGATCAGACAGAATCGACTGCCGCGCTACTTCATTAAAGGCAATATTTTGCGCGCTCAGTTTGGGTGCTGAGGCAATCACCACCGCGTGACGCAGTAAATCGGGATAATCCACCGACCATTGCAGCGCCTGCATGCCACCCAGGCTGCCGCCAATTACCGCCGCCCATTTGGGAATACCCAAGGCATCCATCAGTCGCTTTTGGCTGTGAACCCAGTCTTCCACCGTTATCATTGGAAAATCGGGGCCGTAGTTTTTACCGTTTTCAGGATTAATGCTTATGGGGCCGGTGCTGCCATGACAGCCGCCCAGATTATTAACACACACAACAAAAAACTTATCGGTATTGATAACCTTGCCCGGCCCCACGCAAACTTCCCACCAGCCTGGTTTGCGATCATCCATGCTATGGTAACCGGCCACGTGGTGGTGACCACTCAAGGCGTGGCAAATCAGTATGGCGTTGGAGGCTTTGCTGTTCAGGGTGCCGTAGGTTTCGTAGACCAGTTCATATTGAGACAAGGTACGCCCGCAGCTCAACAGCAAGGGTTCATTAAACTGAATCCTCTGGGGACTGACCAAGCCTACGGAATTGTCAGGAAGGGTGTCTGGCATAGGGCAAAAGAAAGCCTCTTCGGTGATAGGTGTCATAGGTGTGTGCGAGGGGCTAGAGTCTAGCATGCTTACTGTAAAAAAAATGAACCGATTTTTTCAGGACAGGGCCAGTTTTGTATACAGTACCGGCGGTTCCTGTACGCGAAGGATGAAGCGCTGTAGTTCATGGCTTTTTTCTTCGGTGCTCTTGATGAGTTTATCGATGGCTGCAATTTGGATCCTTTTTTTCTTGCCGTCCAGTGACAGTTCTTTGCATTGCAAGACCTGTGCTTCGAGCTGATTTTTTTTATCACGGCTGTACTGAATCAAGGGCTGCAACACGGCTTTCAGCCATTGGTCAACACTCATTGTTGTGTGTGCAAACAAGCGCTCTACTTCGACGAAGACGCTGTTAAAAAAGCGGCGAGTGGTTTTGTCCTGGCTTAAGAGTAAACCGCTGAGGTGGCGATACGAGGCCAGTGCCTGGTCTTCGAGCAGTGACAATTTTTGCCTGATATCATCTATGGCCAATACGGGTGGACTCAGATGGGGCGTAAACCCGGCCTGTTCTTCGGCGGATTGGTATTGTTGAAAAATCGTCTGAACCTCCTGATCAAGCAGGGAGAGTTCGGCCTCCAGATGCCGCAGGTCGTTTTTTGCTTTGGCGAAAAAGTTTTTGATCGCTGTACTCATGCCCAGCGTTGTCCAGCTGGCTTTTAACTCTTGTCTGACTTGTTCCCGATAACGCTCAAGGTGATCTTGATGGACGCAGCGTAATAAGCTTGCACGGCGGCGTAATAAGGCGTCACGGCAGTGTTTGAGCAGGTCGAGCTGCTGTTGGTAATGTTTTTGTTCCTGCTTGGCTTTGTACATCATTGCGGCAAAGCTGTTATCGAGAACGCCCTGTTTTGTCTGGAACATCTTTTTTTGCTCTTCCAGCATCAGGCGGTTTTCTTTGAGCCGGCGCTGACTCTGTCCAATGATGCGCATGAGTTCTCTGACGACACGGCTGCGCAGACAGCTTTCCTTGTGACCGATGACATCCGTGCTCAATGCATGCTCGATTAATGCAATCTGGCTCAGTTGTAACAGTTCCGCATCGCCGGTGATTTTGGCTTGCAAGCCCTGTTTGGCTGAAAGCGGCAGGATATGTTCTTTGCCAATATCCAGTTGTCTGGCGGTGAGTTCACGTAATTGCGCCAGCGCCTGGCGTTGATCCGATTCACTGTCGAGTGTGTTCCAGATACTGTCAATTTTGTTGAGTACCGCAAACAGGCCTACATTGGGCAGGTAGCGCAAATTGGAAACGTATTCTTTCCACACCTGCAAGTCGGTAGACGTAACCCCTGCATCGGCATTGAGCATAAAAATCACCCCCTGGCACTCGGGCAAGAGTTTGAGCGTCAAATCAGGCTCACAGCCGAGCGCATTCAAACCGGGGGTGTCTAAAATCGTCAGGCCTTGTCTGAGCAAGGGATGATCAAAGTTTATCAGGGCGTGACGCCACGCAGGAATGATGACATCCGTTGGTTCATGGGTAACACCGGATGACAGACTCGCGTCAAGGAAGTTCAGATCAAAGCCTAAGGCACTGGCTTCCTGGCAGGAGACTACCCGGGTTTCAGTCACTTTTTTCAAGGCAGCTGCCATTTGTTCCGGCTGGGTACTGTCAAATTCGACATCGTGCCAATACTCGGGCCGGTTCAGGTAATACTGCAGGTTGTGTTCTTCTGTCCGGGTGTCTATGGGCAGTAAACGTAAATAATTGCCCTGGGCATGGTCGTCAAAAAAAAGCTCGGTGGGACACATGGTGGTGCGCCCGACATGACTGGGCAGCAATCGACGACCGTAACCGGCAAAAAACAAGGCATTGATTAATTCGGTTTTCCCTCGGGAAAATTCACCGACAAAGGCCAGCTTGATTTTGTCTTGTTGCAGGTACTGTTCTAACGAAGTCAGTTGTTGTACCAGTTCGGGATTCAGGAGTTTTTGCCGTTGCAACCAGACTTGATATTGAGTGATGACGTCGCGCAAGGTGTGCTTCCACTCACCATAAGATCGGACGTCTGTGGCCATGGTTGATGACATCTGTTCCGTTGTTACATTACTCATCTGCGCAGCTGTCCACTGGGGCAGAACAAAATCCTGGACTATGGCTCAGCAGGTTTTGTAGGGTCTGGAGTAGGGTATTTTTTTCATGTGTCTGGTAGGCGCGTCCTTGACCGTAGCCCCAGACTACACCAGGCCAACACAGATCATCCCGACGTCGGGCAATATGATGAATATGCAGCTGGGAAACAATATTGCCTAAAGCCGCAATATTCAGTTTGTCACAGGGGAAGTGTTCAGCGATCATGCGCGCAATGACAGACGACTCCTGTAACAACATGGACTGATGTGAATCGCTGAGCTGAAAAATTTCTGTCGCACCGGCAATGCGTGGTACCAGAACCACCCAGGTAAAATTGGCATCGTTTAACAGTAACACCTGACACAAAGGCAAGTAACCCACAACAAAACAATCTTGTTGTAACTGGGGTGCCAGTTCGAAAGGTTCAGCAAGGTGTTGCACGAAAAAGTCCTTTTAATTGCGTTGTGAAAAACGGATGCTCAGGTAGAGAGCAATGATGCAAATCCTTCAGGGAGCGTGATGGGTCCGTCCAGTCTGACCCGTTTGTGTCGTCCTGTTTGCCCACTGACCAGCGTTAGCGATGACAGTGGCACCGCAAAATAGCTCGCCAGAAAACGGAGTAAGGCAGCGTTTGCCTTGCCATCGACTGGAGGTGCGGTGAGACGTATTTTAATCGCATCACCATGCAGCCCGACGATTTCGTTTTTACTGGCTTTGGGTTGCAAATAACAGTCTAAAAAAAGCGCATCGCCAACAAAGTGATAGGGACGGTGATCACGCTGCAAACTATAAACCCAGAATGAGCTGCTGAGGTACGCCCAAGGCTTGTATTAACGAACCGAGCACGAGAATCTTCAGTAGTTGAATCACCATAAAAACAATAATGGGTGAAAAATCCATACCGCCGATAGGTGGAATCAATTTTCGTGCAAAACCCATTACAGGCTCGGTCACTTGATAGATAAGGCTCAGCGCCGGATTATGACTCTGGGGAGCCACCCAACTCAAAATCACCTGAATCAGAATCGCCCAGAAATAGAAATTGAGTACCAGACCAAAAAGACCGACCACGGACCAAGCTATCAATAAAGCGATATTGGGCAGGGAGTAACCCAGCATGAGTATCACGGCCATTAACTGCAAGACCTGCAGTACCACAATCAGCACCAGCGATGACACATCGACGCCGCCCCAGCCAGGAATAACTCGGCGCATGGGATTAAGGATGGGTGCCGTTGCCTTGACTACAAACTGGGACACGGGATTGTAGAAATCGGCGCGTGTCAGCTGTAGTAATAAACGCAAAAACACGATAATAGTGTAAAAGCTGACCACACTTTGAATGAGATAAATTCCCGCAACAGACACATGTTGCATAGTTTGAATTCTCCTTATTTATTCACGGATTTGCGGCGTTAATGGCCAGTTCTTTAGAGCGTTTTTCTGCCGCAGCCATGGCCGTGGCAAAAAGAGGAACGAGATTTCCTTCCTCAAAACAACGCAAGGCTTGTTCGGTGGTGCCGCCGGGTGAGGTTACTCTACGCCGCAACTCGGCGGGCGCCACGTCACTCTGCTGGGCCATTGTGGCGGCCCCCAAGGCGGTTTGCAAGGTCAGGGTTCGGGCGGTTTGGGCATCCAGGCCCAATGAAATGCCTGCGGCGATCATCGCCTCCATGACCAGAAAGTAATACGCCGGGCCACTGCCTGACAAGGCCGTTACCGCATCAATCTGGTTTTCATTTTCCAGCCACAGCGCAATACCTACCGCCGCCAGAATATTCTGTGCGAGATTTTTCTCATCCACGGAGGTCTGGCTATTGGCAATCAGGCCGGTCGCGCCCATACCGACCATGGCCGGGGTATTGGGCATACAACGGACTACTGCAATGTCGGATCCCAAGATGTCGGTGATTGCCGACAGGGGAATACCCGCTGCGATCGAAATAACCAGCGGATGCTTTTGATTTACGGCATCCTGGATGCCGAGTAATACGTCGCGCATGACTTGAGGT
>DAIRVL010000066.1:0-12429 GCA_036802845.1 Pseudomonadales bacterium
TAAAGAAACATACTTGCCGGGTGAACCCGTAAATACTTCCGCCACGAAGAAAGGTTGAGAGAGGAAACGTTCAATTTTACGGGCGCGTGATACGGTTTTCTTGTCTGCCTCTGAAAGCTCATCCATACCCAAAATGGCAATGATGTCTTTTAATTCTTTATAACGCTGTAATACAGATTGTACGCCGCGCGCAACATTGTAATGCTCGTCACCTACCACCAATGGGTCCAGCTGACGTGACGTAGAGTCGAGTGGATCAATCGCAGGGTAAATACCCAATTCGGCAATTTTACGCGACAACACAACTGTGGCATCCAAGTGCGCAAAGGTTGTTGCAGGTGACGGATCAGTCAAGTCATCTGCGGGTACGTATACGGCTTGAACCGAAGTAATTGAACCGGTTTTGGTTGAAGTGATACGTTCCTGCAACACGCCCATCTCTTCGGCAAGTGTTGGCTGATAACCTACCGCAGAAGGCATACGACCTAACAGCGCCGATACTTCTGTACCCGCCAGGGTGTAACGATAGATGTTATCAACGAACAAGAGTACATCACGGCCTTCATCACGGAATTTTTCCGCCATGGTCAAACCGGTCAGTGCCACACGTAAACGGTTTCCTGGTGGCTCGTTCATTTGTCCGTAAACCAGCGACACTTTATCAAGTACGTTGGAGTCTTTCATTTCATGGTAAAAATCGTTTCCTTCACGTGTACGCTCACCCACGCCAGCAAACACCGAGTAACCCGTATGCTCAATAGCAATGTTACGGATTAACTCCATCATGTTTACGGTTTTACCTACACCCGCACCACCAAACAGACCGACTTTACCACCCTTGGCGAAAGGGCAAACCAGGTCAATAACCTTGATACCGGTTTCAAGTAATTCATTGCCTCCGGCCTGATCTGCAAAAGTAGGCGGCTTACGATGGATGGATGCCCGCTCTTTTTCGCCAATAGGGCCTTTTTCGTCGATAGGATTACCCAGAACGTCCATAATACGCCCCAGTGTTTCGACGCCTACCGGCACTTTGATCGGCTCGCCGGTATTGCTTACTTCCAGACCACGCTTTAAACCTTCAGTAGAGCCCATGGCAATTGTACGCACAATGCCATCACCCATTTGTTGCTGCACTTCTAACACGGTGTCAGCACTGTTTAACTTCAGGGCATCATAGACTTTGGGTACAGAATTTCTATCAAACTCTACGTCAATTACCGCGCCGATAATCTGTACGATACGTCCGCTACTCATTGTCGCTTCCTCTTAAAAATAATTAGCCAGGCTTTTACGCTTGAAAATATAAATCGTTGTTTTATACCGCTGAGGCACCGCTGACGATTTCTGATAATTCCTGAGTGATGGCCGCTTGTCTCGCCTTGTTATAAACAAGCTGCAATTCATCAATCAGTTCGCCTGCATTGTCGGTAGCACTTTTCATCGCAACACGGCGAGCCGCTTGCTCGCATGCGCCATTTTCAACCACTGCCTGATAGACCTGGCTTTCAATAAAACGGACAAGCAATGCATCCAGTACCGGTTTGGCTTCTGGTTCGTAGATATAATCCCAGTGGTGATGCAGCTCTTTGCTTTCTCCCACCTGCAAGGGTAATAGTTGTTGTACCACAGGCCTTTGTGTCATTGAATTTACAAATTCGTTATAGACCACATAAAGTCGATCTATCCGTCCTTCATCGTATGCTTGCAGCATCACCTTGATTGAACCAATGAGACTGCTAATGCTCACATTTTCACCCAGATGACTGACACTCGCTACGACACGACCCCCTACGTTTTTGAAGAAAGAGTGCGCCTTTGAGCCGATAAGACAAAATTCGGCATTAACGTCTTGCCCTTTCCACTTTGCGGCTGACTCAATCGTTTTTTTAAACAAATTGGTATTTAAGCCCCCGCATAAACCACGGTCTGTAGACACTACAATATAACCCACCCGTTTTACTTCGCGTTCTTCCATATAAGGATGGTTATATTCAGAATTTGAATTGGCCAGGTGCACAACGACTTGTCGAATGCGTGTTGCATACGGCTTTGACGCTTGCATACGCTCCTGAGCGCGTCGCATCTTACTTGTCGCGACCATTTCCATCGCACGCGTTATTTTTTGCGTGCTTTTAATACTGGAAATCTGGGTTCTGACTTCTTTAGCACCGGCCATAATTTTACCGAAAAGTTAAAATTTACTAAAAACCTACGCCTTATTCACCCGCATGCACACAAGTAACACCTGCCAAATTCATTGACAGGTGCGCGCGAACTTACCAGGCTTGTGTGGACTTAAATGTTTCCAGCGCAGCCTTGAATGCACTTGCGATAGCATCGTTGTAGTCGCCCGATGCATTCACTTTTTCCATGAGCTCTTTGTGTTCTGCATTCATGTAACTATGTAAGGCTTCTTCAAAGGCGCTAATTTTGGCCACCTCAACATCACGCAAAAAGCCTTCGTTGGCTGCATACAGAGACACACCCATTTCTGCAATAGACATTGGAGAATACTGCTTTTGTTTCATTAATTCAGTAACAGCCGTACCGTGCTGTAACTGCCTGCGTGTTGACTCATCAAGATCCGAGGCAAATTGCGCAAACGCGGCTAATTCTCGGTATTGCGCTAGAGCCAGACGGATACTACCGCCAAGTTTTTTGATAATTTTGGTTTGCGCGGCGCCCCCTACACGTGAAACCGAGAGACCTGCATTAATTGCCGGACGAATACCGGCATTAAACAAACTGGTCTCCAGGAATATCTGCCCATCGGTAATAGAAATTACGTTGGTCGGAACAAACGCTGACACGTCACCGGCCTGTGTTTCAATAATAGGCAGTGCGGTGAGCGAGCCTGTTTTTCCTTTCACTTGTCCTTGGGTAAAATTTTCTACGTATTCGGCATTTACACGTGCAGCGCGTTCAAGCAAACGCGAATGCAGATAAAACACGTCGCCAGGATACGCTTCTCGTCCAGGTGGACGACGCAATAACAGTGAAATCTGGCGGTAGGCCCAAGCCTGTTTGGTTAAATCATCGTATACGATCAGCGCATCTTCGCCACGATCACGGAAGTATTCACCCATAGTGCAACCTGCAAAGGGTGCAATATATTGCAATGCAGCTGGATCAGAGGCAGAAGCAGCCACGATGATGGTATGCGCCAGCGCGCCATGTTCTTCCAGTTTTCTGACTACGTTGGCAATAGACGATTGTTTTTGGCCAATCGCAACGTAAATACACTTAATCCCCGTGCCTTTTTGATTAATGATGGCATCAATTGCAACGGCTGTTTTACCTATCTGACGGTCACCGATAATCAACTCGCGCTGACCACGTCCTACGGGAACCATCGCATCAATGGACTTAAGTCCGGTTTGTACAGGCTGGTCTACGGATTTTCGTGCAATTACACCCGGTGCCACTTTTTCAATCGGTGATGTGCCATCAGATTCAATAGGGCCCTTACCATCAATAGGGTTACCCAGTGCATCAACGACGCGGCCCAACAGACCTCTACCCACCGGGACTTCCAATATCCGGCCGGTACATTTGGCTTTTTGGCCTTCTCTTACGCCAAGATAATCACCCAGTACCACGGCACCTACGGAGTCGCGTTCCAGGTTAAGGGCCATACCATAAATGCCGCTTTCAAATTCGATCATCTCACCATACATAACATCGGCAAGGCCATGTATGCGTATGATGCCGTCAGAAACGCTGACGATAGTGCCTTCATTACGGGCTTCTGAACTCATATCCAATGAGCCGATACGCTTTTTTATCAGCTCACTGATTTCAGATGGGTTGAGTTGTTGCATGCTCTTTCCCTCGCTGTTTCCAGCCAAATTCTATTTATTCAAACTTTCGCCCAGTTTGGCGAGCTTGCCACGTACTGAGCCATCAATAACCATATCTCCAGCGCGAATGATCAAACCACCGATGAGCGATTTATCCACTTCACTACTGATCTGAACGTCTCTACCCAAACGAGTTTTGAGTGATCGTGCCAAGGTTTCTGTTTCTGGCGTTGACAATGCAAAGGCTGATATCACTTCAACTTCTACCCTTTTCTCCTGCTCTGCTTTGAGCAGATCAAACAAGATAGAAATTTCCGGTAGCAAATCAAGGCGGTCATTCTTTGCCAACTGGTAAATAAAGTTTTTACCTTTGGCATCAATTTTATTTG
This sequence comes from Pseudomonadales bacterium, assembly GCA_036802845.1. Taxonomy (GTDB): domain Bacteria; phylum Pseudomonadota; class Gammaproteobacteria; order Pseudomonadales; family UBA3067; genus DAIRVL01. Next base: position 4,193 of record DAIRVL010000066.1, read on the forward strand.
CATCAACCGATGTAATTATTTCCGCTTTCTGATCATCACTCATCACAGGGCTTTGCAGCACTGTCTGCATCTGCGTGTCCCGCACTACTGCTGCGACAAAACCAAGCATTGACGACCATTGGTCGAGCGCTTTATTTTCCAAGGCAAACTCAAATGCAGCTTTGGCGTAGGGTCGTGCGATTGTAGTAATTTCAGCCATTTGCTCTACCTACTAAAGCTCTACTGCGAGTTTGTTCAATATGTCGCTATGCGTATTCTGGTCAACACTGCGCTCAAGAATCTTTTCAGCACCAGCAATCGCTAACAACGAAACCTGCTTTCGCAAAGCTTCTTTTGCACGATTAATTTCCTGCTCAATATCAGCCTGGGCTGCTTGTTTTAGACGCTCGCCTTCTTTAATGGCTACAACTTTTGCGTCATCGACAATCTGATTGGCGCGTTTGTTCGCCTGCTCAATCAAGACAGCCGATTGCTGTTTCGCCTTATTAAGCTCAATGGCAACTTCGGCTTTTGCTCGATCCAGCTCAGCTTGAGCTTTTTCAGCATTTTGCAAACCATCGCTCAACAGTTTTTGCCGCTCTTGCAATGCGGCCGTTATTGGTGGCCAAACATACTTCATGCAGAACCATACAAAAATGGCGAATGAAATCGCTTGACCGATTAGCGTTGCATTAATATTCACGCTGGCACCTCAAGTTACGTTTCCTAAAAAGAGAGACCCTTAAGCCAATACGAAAATCATATACATGCCAATACCTACACCGATCATAGGTACCGCATCCAGCAAACCAGCCATCAGGAACATTTTTCCTTGCAGCATAGGGGCCATTTCTGGTTGGCGCGCAGAACCCTCAAGTAAACGGCCTCCCAAGAGTCCAAATCCGATAGCCGTGCCCAAGGCACCCAATCCGATAATTAATGCGGCAGCAATAACTACTAATGCGCTTGCAGTTTCCATTTTATCTCCCAACTTTCTTAAGGTTTATGTGAAAAGGTAAAGGTTTAATGACTTTCGTGAGCCATTGCGAGGTAAACAACGGTAAGCACCATGAAAATAAAGGCCTGCAGGGTGATTACCAGTATATGAAAAATGGCCCAGGGCACAGAAAGTGACCATTGTATCCAGGCGGGCAATAAGGCAATCAGGATGAAAATCATTTCACCAGCATACATGTTGCCAAAAAGTCGCAAGCCGAGCGAAATAGGCTTGGTCACAAGGTTCAGAATTTCAAGGAAAAGGTTAAAGGGAATAAAAGCAGGGTGCTCAAAAGGGTTTCTTGACAGCTCATGGAAAAATCCACCCGCGCCTTTGACCTTGATGCTGTAAAAAATTATCAGGAAAAATATGGATATGGACATTCCCATCGTAATATTCGGGTCGGTCGATGGCACGACTTTCATATGCGTAATGCCGGCCATATGTGCAATCTGCGGAATGACGTCTACTGGAATCAAATCCATAACATTCATCAGAAAGACCCAGGTAAAAATAGTGAGCGCCAGCGGGGCGATTAAAGGATTTACCTTATGAAATGACTCTTTTACCGTTTTATCGATAAACTCAACAATCATCTCGACAAAATTTTGCAAACCGCCCGGAACACCTGTTGTCGCTTTGTTGGCCACACTTTTGAATAACAAGGAAAAGAGTAAACCCAGCGCTATCGACCAGCCCAAGCTGTCAACATTAAATGACCAAAAACCCATTTCAGCTGCATCGGCAGTGCTATGCGCAAAATCCCAGCTCCCATCGGATCGTTGCCCAAAGGTAAGATTGGTAAGGTGATGTTTTATATACTCGCTTGAAGCATTTCCAGTAGATTCAGCGGACATAGGTCTTTTCCAAACGTTTACTCACTTCTATTTTTTTTAGCAGACAACAGCAAGGGATAAATCCAGGCTGTTATGTGCACAATAAAAAACGCCAGCAACAGTGCAAAGGCGTTTTGCGCTTCTTTTAAAATTTCCAGCCACTTAAAAGCCATGGCAAACAGTACGAAGGTGATAACAAACTTTCCTGTTTCGCCCGCGTAAAATGACTTCACCACGTGTTGTGAATGGTGAACGCCGGAATACCTGAAAACTTTTAGTGTAAAATAGGCATTAGCAATCAAGCTAATCGTAGCGCCAACAAAAACCGCAATAGCAAGATTTTTGTCTCGCAACAGAGCAAGCAAAGCCATTACTACTGTCATCACCAACTGTACAAGGACAACCTTGTAAGCTGCTTGACGTTGTTTTTGATTAACCGCTCTAACCACTCAAGAAAGCCTCTGCTCTTAATATATAAAAATCATAAGATTCGAGGCACATTAAAAGCGTGCCAAATTATATTCCGCTTTAACAGCACATACAAGCATCATTTATGCCTAAATCTGTTTTTTATTCTTGGACATCAAACAATCAGCGAATATGCGCCAATATGCCGTCAAGTTCGTCCAAAGAATTGTAGTGAACAACAAGTTTGCCCTTACCTTTGGCGTTGGTATGGACAATCACTTTTGCCCCCAGCCTCTCACCCAGACGTTGTTCCAGTGCTTTTACATCGGGATGTATTTTGACTAATGCCTCTGGTTGCTCTTTTTCAGACTGTATTTTCCTGACCAGCGCTTCGGTCTGACGTACCGATAAACCCTTTGCAACCACTAAACGGGCGGTTGAAATCTGCTTATCTCCAGACAGTGACAATAAGGCGCGTGCATGTCCCATCTCCAGATCGCCGTGCTCAAGCAGTCGTTTTACGGCCTCTGACAAACTCGTGAGGCGCAATAAATTTGTTACTGTGCTGCGTGATTTACCCACGGCTTCAGCAACCAACTGCTGCGTTAAGCCAAACTCCTGCTGTAAGCGTTGCAGCGCCATGGCTTCTTCGATGGGATTGAGATTTTCACGTTGAATATTTTCAATCAATGACATGGCGACGGCTGCGTCATCTGGAACATCCCTGATCAACGCAGGGATGGTATCCAGGCCCGCCAGTTGACTAGCGCGCCAGCGTCTTTCGCCCGCGATAATTTCATACTTGTTGCCACCAACGGGTCTGACGATAATTGGCTGCATAACGCCTTGTTTACTGATGGATTGCGCTAGTTCTTCCAGAGCTTCACTGTGCATGTCATGGCGCGGTTGATATTTTCCCCGTTGCAATAAATCCACGGGGATTTGTTTGAGTGTTTCCTGATTGTTTTCAGCGGTGTCCGGTGCAAAACTGTGTGCCCCCAGCAGCGCATCCAGTCCTTTGCCTAAACCTCGTTTCTTGGCGGCCATGTTATTCCTTTGAGAATCAGTGGGTCACTGCGTCAGATAATTCGGTGTTTGATGAATCTTTTTGTTTTTTCAGGTTTTTTTCCAGACGAAGAATTTCTCCAGCGAGTGTCAGATAAGCAATGGCGCCGCTTGAACTTTTGTCGTAGTGCAGTACCGGTAAACCATAACTGGGCGCTTCGGCCAGACGCACATTACGCGGAATCGTTGTCTGGTAAACACGCTCACCAAAATGGGTCACCAGCTGTTTGGTCACATCTTTGGTCAAACTGTTGCGCGGATCGTACATGGTACGCAATAGACCCTCAATTTCTAGCGTTGGGTTGGTTGTCTGTTTTATTTTGTTGAGCGTATTGATCAGCGAACTCAAACCTTCCAGAGCGTAATATTCACATTGCACCGGAATAATCACAGAATCAGCGGCAGTCAGGGCGTTTACCGTGAGCATATTCAGTGTCGGCGGACAATCAATGAGAATGTACGCATAACGATTTTTTATGCTGGCCAGCTTCTGACGAAGCCGGTGTTCCTTCTGGGGTAATGCAAGCAGTTCAATCTCTGCGGCCGTCAAATTATCATTACTGGGAATAACATCAAGATAAGCGTTGTAGGGTCTTGTGCTGACAATTGTTTCGAATTCAAGGTCGCTGACCAGAACATCATAGATCGTGTATTCCTGTTCATTTTTATTGATTCCGCAACCCATGGTGGTATTGCCCTGGGGATCCAGATCAATCAATAGGGTCTTTTTTTTGCACGCCGCCAGCGACGCCGCCAGATTAATACTGGTGGTTGATTTGCCCACACCGCCTTTTTGATTGGTTATTGCGATTACTTTGGTCATACGCTCCAATTCGCTTTTGTCTTCGTGCTAAAAATCATGCTTAAGCAAGACGTTTAATCACAATTAAATGTCTTTCTTCATTCAGCCGCGGCACCACAAGGGGCTGTATTGTTTCCAGCATATAACTTGAAGGCAGTTCTTTAATTTCCTGGTCAGGGCATTTGCCTTTCATGGCATAAAAATGCCCCCCCACAGACAAGAGATTCTCCAACAGGGCAAGGCTGTCACTTAAGCTTGCAAAGGCCCGACTCGTCACCGCCGGAAAAGGAATGCCCGGATGGTATGTTTCAACTCTCGACTTTGCAACCTCAACATTGTCCAGGGCCAGTTCAATTTTTACTTGTGTTAAAAAGCGCGTTTTTTTGCCATTGCTGTCGAGCAATACGTATTGTCTGTCGCTGTTGATGATGGCCAAGACCAAACCAGGCAGGCCAGCACCTGTGCCCATATCAAGAACCCGTTGTTCCGGAATGTATTCAATAACACTCAAACTATCGAGTAGATGACGAATAATCATTTGCTCGGGAGCACGTACCGAGGTGAGATTAAAATGTTTGTTCCACTGTTCCAAAAGTTGCACATAGCGCAATAATTTTTGGATTTTCAGCTCGGAATATTCAAGCCCAAGTTGCTGCAGACCCTGTCGCAATACTGTTTCTAAAACCGGTTCATGCATTAGAACGAAACCTGTTTTAACTGATTTTTCTTTTTTAAATGAATTAACAAGAGCGATATGGCCGCGGGTGTGACACCTGAAATTCGTGCGGCCTGTCCGAGGGTTTGTGGGCGGACGGCTTTGAGTTTTTGTTTGACTTCATTCGACAGCCCGTTGACATCCTGATAATCAAAACTCTCGGGTAGAAATGCCTGTTCATGCCGGCGCAGTTTATCGACTTCTTCCTGTTGGCGTGTAATGTAACCCTCATACTTGAGTTGTGTTTCGACCTGTTCGGCGGCCTGTTGGCCCACAAGAGGTAATTCAATCAGTTCATTCAGTTTTTCGTAAGTTAATTCAGGACGTTTGATTAGCTCATACAAACTGTATTCGTGACGTAGTTCCTGATCGAGAGATAAACCTATTCGCTGTGCTTCTGGCGTGGCGGGTTGAATCCAGGTATCACGGAAGAATTGAATCTGGCGTTCTATGGATTCGCGTTTTTCACAGAAAAATTGCCAGCGATGATCATCAACCAGACCCAGTTCACGGCCTTTTTCGGTTAAACGCAAATCGGCATTATCTTCTCGCAAAATCAATCTGAACTCTGCCCGACTGGTAAACATGCGGTAAGGTTCCTTGGTGCCCATGGTTATCAAATCATCCATCAGCACACCGATATAGGCTTCGTCCCTGCGTGGATACCAGGCCTCTTTGTCCTGCGCCAGCAAGGAAGCATTGATTCCCGCCAACAAGCCCTGTGCAGCGGCTTCTTCGTAACCTGTGGTGCCATTGATTTGCCCGGCAAGGAACAAGCCACCGATAATTTTGCTTTCCATGCTGAGTTTAAGATCCTGAGGATCCAGATAATCGTACTCAATGGCATAACCGGGTCGGGTGATAAACGCGTTTTCCATGCCCTGGATACTGCGCACCAAGGCAAGTTGCACATCAAAAGGCAAACTGGTTGAAATGCCATTGGGATAGAGTTCGTGGGTATTTAATCCTTCGGGTTCAATAAAAATCTGATGACTGTTTTTATCGGCAAAACGGAAAATCTTGTCTTCAATCGAAGGGCAATAACGCGGACCAATGCCTTCGATAACACCCGAGTACATAGGGGAACGATCCAGACCGCCACGGATAATTTCGTGAGTGCGTTCATTGGTGTGGGTAATATAACAACAGACCTGCTGCGGATGTTGATCGGGGTGGCCGAGGTAAGACATTGCAGGTCGGGGTGTATCACCCGGCTGAGCCAACATTTTTGTAAAGTCGACTGATTTGGCATCAATACGCGGCGGGGTTCCGGTTTTCAGCCGTCCCACATTAAGTGGCAGTTCCCGAAGACGTTGTGCCAAACGAATCGAAGGTGGGTCTCCCGCGCGACCGCCTGAATGATTTTGTAAACCAATATGAATCAAACCGCCTAAAAAAGTCCCGGTAGTGATTACCACTGTTTTGGCAAAAAACCGGATACCGGTTTGAGTTACTACACCCTGTACCTGATCCTGATGAACGATCAGATCATCAACGGCTTGCTGAAAAATTACCAGATTAGGCTGATTTTCAAGAATGGAACGAATGGCTTTTTTGTACAGACTGCGATCAGCCTGGGCACGTGTTGCCCGAACCGCAGGCCCTTTGCGTGAATTCAATACCCTGAATTGAATCCCGGCCTGGTCAGTGGCTTGAGCCATGGCTCCGCCCAGCGCATCGACTTCTTTCACCAGATGACTTTTGCCAATACCACCAATGGCAGGGTTACAGGACATTTGCCCCAGCGTTTCAATATTGTGTGTCAAGAGTAATGTCGCCGATCCCCTACGTGCGGCTGCCAGCGCAGCTTCAGTACCGGCATGGCCGCCACCAATCACAATCACATCATATTTTTCTGGGTATTCCACAACAGTATCCTCAAGGTAAATCAGTGCTACAAAAGTCTGCCAGTATAAAAACTCTTGTCGTAATTAGTAATGCCATGTTCCATAAAACTTGTAAGCAAACGTTGCAGTTGTTATTTAATAGTATTAAAAAAGTATCTTTATATATCTTTATACTTGTTGTTATTAGTAACACAAAATCAGTGCATAACTACAAATTATTTAATTTTAACAAAGAGTTGTTTTGTTTATAACGTGTTAATAACTTAGCATTTAAGACCCTAACAACAAGTGCACGAAAAAGAACAAGTTTTTCACTTTGTTAAAAAAACCTACTTATGCCTGTTTGATACATGACATAAACACAGTTATACACAGGCGCATAAATGCCCTATACGGTCTTATCAGGTGCGATTACACAGTAAGGTGTCAAGCCAAGCTTACAGGATTGTTTTGGGTATGATGTGCAGGAAATTGTCACAAAACGTGTTTTTAAAACCGTCTGAGACAAGGGTATAAGAAGGGATTTACCAAGGGAAAAACCATGTAAGGACGTTCACTGTTTGTAGTGGTCAAGCAAAACCGGTCAGTACGACACAGCTTGTTTTGTTTGAAGCCGTATTACACACTCATATCGCCATAACGGGTATGCAGCTGGGTCAGTGCTACAAGGGCCGCCGTTTCTGCGCGAAGCACTCTGGGGCCAAGGACGCGCGCAATAAATTGATTTGTATTGGCGGTGTTTAATTCATGAGGGCTTAAGCCTCCTTCCGGGCCGATTAATAACGCTACGCTTTTAATAGATTGATCCGGCCAGGGATTGGTTGCGGCATGTGACCAGGGATGACAAAGCCAGCGCAAACTTTCATTACGCTGGCTTAGCCAGGTCTGAAGGTTTTGCGGCGGGTGAACTTTGGGCACCCAGTTTCGTTTGCATTGTTCACAGGCGCTGTTGACTACCGATTGCCAGTGGGCCACTTTTTTTGTTATGCGTTCGTTGCTCAGCCTGACTTCACTGCGCTCACTCATTAAAGGGCTAATGCTATCAACGCCAAGCTCTACGGCCTTTTGAATGGCGTAATCCATGCGCTCACCTTTGATCATCACCTGACCTAAATGAACGCGCAAAGGTGATTCTCGCTGTTCATCCACAAAGGTGCTCAGCAAAACACCGGCGTTTTTTTTGGTAGCACTCACCAGTGTGCCGTGATATTCCCCCCCACGACCATTAAACAGAATCACTGTGTCGCCTATACCCAGTCGCAGAACGTTCAGCAGATGATTACTGGCGGCGCTTTCGAGTACGAGCTCCTTGTGTAGGGACAGTTCGTCATCAAGGTAAATTCTTGTATTACTCATAAACTTTGCTCATTGATTAATCACGTACAGCCAAGTCGATGGCTTCCGTCATGATCGTGACCAGACTATCAATTTCGTCAGGCGTGATCACATAGGGCGGCATCAAATACACCACATTGCCCAAGGGTCTGAGCAGGGCACCGCGTTTTAAGGCATGCTGGTACACACGTAAACCCCGGCGTTCTTGCCAGGGAAAATCTTCGCGGCGCGCCTTGTTTTTAATCATTTCGAC
>DAIRVL010000067.1:0-12406 GCA_036802845.1 Pseudomonadales bacterium
TGGGTGGTGATTGGCATACTGGCCGTGATGGCTGTCATCAGTTGGCTGATTATGATCAGCAAAGGATTTTTGCTCAGTCGTGTGGGTCGTGATAATAAAAATTTCCTCAAGGATTTCGGTCAACTTGGGCTGGATAACACGGATGCACTCGATGCCAATACCAGCGATGAAGAACAGATGCTGGAGAATGCGCCGTTCCTGATGGCGCTGTTTGGTAAACATGACCACTATCAGAGTTCACCAATTTACCATATCTACCGCACGGGCATTCATGAGCTGAAAATTCGTTTTGGCAAGTCGGTTGAAGGTCAGCTCACGCCGCAGGCGGTGGCAGCAATTCGGGCGGCGCTCGATGCTACGATGGTACGTGAAACACAAAAACTCAATGCACAAATGGTGCTATTAACAATAGCAGTAAGTGGCGGACCTTTTCTTGGACTGCTTGGTACGGTGGTGGGCGTAATGATTACCTTTGCTGCTATTGCCGCCAGTGGTGATATCAATATTAATGCCATTGCACCGGGTATTGCTGCTGCGCTGGTGGCAACCGTAGCTGGCCTGGTTGTGGCGATTCCTGCGCTGTTTGGCTACAACTATCTCGGTTCACGTGTGCGTGATACCAGTGTCGAAATGCAGATTTTTGTTGATGAGTTTATCGGAAAAATTGCTGAACATCACGGGAGTTAACTAATGCAGATTCAAGGTGAGAATAAACCCTACGATGATATCAACATTACACCGATGCTTGATTTGTCCTATGTGTTACTGATTATCTTTATTATCATGGCAACGGCCACAGTGCAGGGCATTAAGGTGAATTTGCCGCAAGCCAGCGCAACGCCCAGTCTTGCCAAACCGCAAACAAAAGCCATTACGATTACACCGGAAGGTAGTATCTATCTTGATACCTCACCGGTGACATTGCCCGAGCTGGATGCGCAGTTGCGCCAGCTCAAGGCAGGCAATCCAGAGTTGCCCGTGGTGGTCAAGGCAGATGGTGCAGTGCAATACCAACGTGTTGTTGATGTGCTGGATTTACTGGGCAGGCTGGAGATCACCCAGCTGGGGCTGGTGACACAGAAGCTTGTGAAATAGCATCGAGTCATCTTATGCGCCTGAAGAGTCCTTATCTGCGTCTTTTGCCTGCCGTTATCATTGCCGCCGCCGTGGTGATGGTGATTGCGTTGCTCATCTGGCTAAAGCAAATCTTGTCGGAACCTGTGATTGCACCCAAGCTCAAAACGCAGCAAGTGGTGCTGATTAATCCGCCTCCACCGCCGCCACCACCACCCCCGCCGAAGCAGGAGCCGCCACCTGAGCCAGAACAGGTAGAAACACCGCAAAACGAACCTGAGCCGGATATGCCAGACGATCCCGTTGATGAAGCGCCTGCCGGCGATGACCTGGGTCTTGACGCCGATGGCGGTGTGGGCGGGGATGGTTTTGGTCTGGTAGGGCGCAAAGGTGGTCGTGGTCTGATCGGTGGCGGTGGTGATGCCAGAGGCTGTTATGCGCGGCGCATGCAGCAGGGTCTGCTTGAGTTTTTTAACGCTTACAAGGATTTGCGAAAAATAAAAGGCTACAGCGTCGAACTCACGTTATGGCTTGATGCCAGTGGCCGTGTTGAACGCTATCAGGTTGGAAAGGTTTCAGGTGAAGTGACGCGGGATTTGATTCAGACAGTCATGGCGGATCTGACCCGACTCGACGCGCCACCCGAGGGCACGCCACAACCGATCCGTTTCCGTTTGAGTTCACGTGGTTAAAGCGTGTAACAGTTACGAGCCTGTATTTACGAGGGTGCTTCAAAGCAACTAATGGGATTAAGTGAATTTATGAGAATGTCTCGATTAAAAAGTCTGGTTGTGTGTGTCGGTTTAACGACAACCGCACTGCAAGTGAACGCTGAAAACCCTGTTGTGCCAGCAGCGGGTGTTTCGCAGGCGCAGCAGCAGGCCCAATTGCAACAAGCCCAGTTACAACAAACAATGAACGAGCTGATTAGTGCGCTGGTTAAAAAGGGCACGATTAGTGCTGAACAAGGGGCTTTGCTTACAAAACAAATGCGCACACAGCCTGCCGCAGTGCGTGAATTACCTGCGCCTAAATCACCTGACACCTTGCGTGTGCCCTATGTGCCCGAAGCGGTAAAAAATGCCCTCCGTGACGAAGTACGCATCGGCTTGCGTGAGGATGTTGTGCGTGACATTAAAGGGCAAGCAAAACAGGAGCGCTGGGGTATTCCCGGTGTGCTGCCGGAGTGGGTCGAGCGCGTCAAAATAAAAGGTGATATGCGCCTGCGTCTTCAGTCTGACCTTTTTGCCGATGATAATCCGGCGCAAACCTATGTGAACTTTTCTGAGCTCAATCGCGTGGGTGGCTTTGGCAAGTCGGATTATCCATTTCTGAATACCACTGAGGACAGGCATCGTGAACGACTCCGTTTGCGTCTTGGTCTTGATGCCAAGATCAATGACAAGCTGCTGCTTGGCACACGATTGGCTACGGGTAACAGTAACGATCCGGTCTCAACGAATCAAACGCTGGGGACCAGTGCTCGCCCCTATTCTGTGTTGTTAGAACAGGCTTATCTGCGCTACAACTACGAATACGATGACTACAATCGCCTAAGCCTGTGGGGTGGTCGTATGCCAAATCCGTGGGTTTCAACGGATCTGGTGTGGGACAGCGATCTCAACTTTGAAGGAGTTGCAGCGAATTATCGTTTCAGTTTTGGTGCCAGCGATGCGTACGCAGATATGGCCAACAGTGATTTGCCGCTGTTCATTACCTTGGGCGCGTTTCCCTTGCAAGAAGTCGAGCTTTCAACTCACGATAAATGGTTGGTGGGTGCACAGTTAGGGGGGCAATGGCTTGCAAACAATCAATCGGCCTTCACGGTAGCGCTGGCTTATTACGATTACCGTAACCTTGTGGGTGAGCGTAACACGCTAGACAGCAAGTTGACTGATTTCACCGCCCCTGAATTTATGCAAAAGGGTAACACGCTCTTTGATATTCGAAACGATACCGATGTAGCCACCGATCGTTGGGCGCTGGCCTCAGACTACAACGAGATCAACCTGATATTACGTGCCGATTTAGCCAATTTTGCGCCTGTTCATGTGGTGCTGACGGGCGATTACGTCATGAATGAGGGCTTTAAGGAGAGTGATGTTTCTGCTCTGACCGGCTTTACGGAAATAGCACGGACCAAGGGCTACCAGCTACAACTGGCGGTAGGCTGGCCACAGATCACCAAAGCGGATGACTGGCGTATTACGGCGGCATTTAAACATCTGGAGCGTGATGCCGTTGTGGATGCCTATACCGATTCCGATTTTCATCTGGGCGGCACCGACGCCGAAGGCTGGATTATGGGCTTTGAATATGGCGTGATGAATAATACAGCCTTGAATTTCCGCTGGTTAAGTGCGGATGCAATTGACGGTCCGCCGTTAGGCGTGGACGTGGTGCAGTTTGATATCAATACGAAATTCTGAGGGTGATTAAAATGAAGCGAATGCAAGCCGTGATTATGACACTCGTTGTACTGTTGCCAGTGCAGCACGTGGTCGCCGAATCGGTGCGCCGTGGCGGGGGTGAGGGAGTGAATCCCGCGTTATTGCAACAGGTCGTTGCAGAGCGTGATGCCTTGCGGGCCAAGCAGGATCAACTTGCAGCAGATAATGAACGCCAGGCCAAAGAATTAATAAGTGCAAAAGCAAGCCTGGCTGAGAGCGCACGAGAAATTGCCCGACTCAAGGCACAAGTCAGTTCAAATACTCGCGCGCAAATGGGTGAGACGGCCACCGCAGCGAAATTGCAGGATACTCAACGACGATTGAAGAGTGTGGTGACAAAGTACAAGGAGCTGGTCTCGGTGTTGCGCAAGTCAGAAGAACGTTTGGCGCTACTTGATGCGTCTGCCGGCCAGGAGGGCGCGCACTTGAAACAATGTATAAAGGATAATCAGGCACTCTACACAACAACCCAGGCCTTGGTTAAAAAGTACGAAGACAAAGGGGTGCTGGATGCTTTTTTACAACATGAACCTGTCACTCAAATCAAACGGGTTGAAATTGAAACGCTGGGTGAGTTTTACCGTGATCAGGCCGAGCAGCATAAATTCCGCAGGCAAGGTGAGGTATCAGAAAGTTTTCCGTAAAAACGCTATTGATAAATAGCGCTTCATAATAAACAAATAGCCATTACATACTCCGCAGACCGAGGGCGAACGTCGCACCATAGACAACAGTGCATGTTGTTGATGGTGCATTTTTTTGTCGCAGAGTCTGTTGCTATGTTTGATGGCTGAAAAATTAACTGATAAATGTTTAAAACACCGCGTTAAGGTTTCGCTGCGCCCGTGCTAATCATCACTCTTGGCCCGCAATTAACAGAATTCATATTCTGGTTTTTCTATGGTCAAAAACAGGCGATGTGTTGCGAAGATATTAACGCGCTTTTCATCACGCTGCGTCATTTCACATTAAAAATGATGCTTGCTACCCGTGTGTTCGCGTATGAGCGTTGTGGCATTTGCGCTTTGACGTTGTTTGATTTGTAGTTGCGTGTTGTAGTTGCGTGCGCTGGATTGCGTCCCTGCTGCGGTCAAAGCGCTGAATTTCATTTTTACGGTACGGCCCCTATCCCCACTAAAGATTGATTTATCAAGAATTTCTAGCCTAGCCCGTCGTGATTAAGCGCATATATCGCTTTTGTTAAGTTTTGATAACAAATCCAACGATGTTAGAGCGCATGCGTGCGCAGGCTTAACAAACAAAATACAACATGCCGTCATAGTATCGGCAGAAATTTTTACAAACGTAATACAAACGAAATTCGGGTGTAATAACACGCGTATACAGTTGTGCTGTACCAATGCCATAGAGGCGTGACGAGGATAGAAACGCATGAACAAAAACAAAAAGCACTTGGTGTCGTTACGAGTGGGCGCCAATGATCTCAATAAAGTACGAGGCGTAGCGCGACGATTATCCGTGCGGGAATCGGATGTGTATCGATTTGCACTCAAGGTCACGCTGGGGCGCTTAGGCATGTTCCATGACTCTGCCGTCGTAGGGCGTGATCTGTTGCCGGTGTTTATGGAACTAGGCACTGAGCTGGTTAACCATTTTGATCTTGATGCTGAAATGGTGGAGCGTCTTATTAATGATCGGGCGCAAGACGACAACAAAGTGGATTGGCGTGATATTGAGCTGGTCACACTTGCTGGTAGTCAGGATCGCTATGCCTGTCTGCGTTTGCAGCAGCTGGCGCAGGGAAAAAATGACCATGCGTATTTTCCTGGTGCGATACAGGAGTATATGTACGAAAAATACATGCGTGATGAGCGCAAGGATGTGTTGATGGAAAGAGGTTCGGTGATTGAACGTGTCTAAAAATGAACGACGGGGTTTTTTAATAAAACAAGGGCGTAATAACTAACAATGAGGGTGTTTTTATGAAAGCTAAAAATCTGTTTAAAGTGGCATTGGTAGCGTTATTGTTTTGGGCCGGCCAGGGATCAGTGATGGCAGGCATGGTGGTGTATGAGGACATTGGCTTTATGTCCCAAAATGAAACGCCGTCTCAATTGGAATCATTCACTATTAGCAATGCCGGTGCGTATCAAATCAAGTTAATGGATTTTTCTTTTCCAGAAAGTTTTAAGTCACTTGGAGTGTTAATTGCGAGAGATGCATCAGACGGTTACCAGGAAGTTGTGCGGCTCAATACCCAAGGTGAAAAAGTGTTTAATGTTGATGCGGGCACCTATTACGCTGCGCTGTTCGGGCAGACGGGAGATGCATTGGGAATTGGTTTGTACGGTATCAAAATAAGCCAGCTCGATCTTCCGGCCCCCGTACCTTTGCCTGCGGCGCTGTGGTTGTTGGGTTCGGCTCTGGCTTCACTGCTTGTATTCAAGCGTAAAGCAAATGACGCTTGTGTTACGGTCGCGTGACTTGTCACAAAAAGATCATCTTGGGTCGTTATTCTTGCGCATCATACAAATGTAATACCCCGTTATGGGGGCTGGAGTTGTTGTGTATCGGAATCGGATGGTTGTTATTTTCGCACTAATTACCTCTGCTGCCATGTGTCAGGTGTCTGCTGAGTCGGCGGAATTATCGCAGCCGTCTTCACCGGTGATTGATGCGTATTTGGTTCAACCAGGTGATGTATTGCAGATCTTGGTATGGCGTGAGCCTGATATGCAGGCAGAGGTTATCGTTAGCCCTGATGGACATTTCTCGATGCCGTTACTTGGAGAAATAAATACGGATGGAAAAAGTGTCACACAGTTGCGTAAAGAACTTGTGACACGCATCCAGACCTTTGTACCCGATGCCGATGTGACGGTAATGGTTAAGCAGGCGCTGGGTAACAAGATTTATGTGATCGGCAAGGTCAACCGGCCGGGTGAATATGTATTAAACCGTAACGTTGATGTGATGCAGGCCTTGAGCATGGCAGCGGGGATTGCCAAGTTTGCTGATGTGGATCAAGTGAAAATATTGCGCCGCACCGCTAAAACACAGCAGGTGCTTTCATTTGATTACAGTCAGGTCGAGGCGGGTAAAAAGCTTGAGCAGAATATTGTACTTAAACCGGGCGATGTCGTGGTTGTACCGTGAGACGCTGTTGAATGTTGTGGATGCGCAAGCGAGCAGGTGGCATATTGATGAGCGTTTTAACGGCGACATTGGCATGCAACGCAAAGGCGGATGCAGCATGGTTTGTTTCGCCACAGGTGGCGGTGCAGTCACTGCATAATACCAATCCCTATCTGCTTCACCGGCCTGAGCGCTCAATGACAACAGATCGACTGGATTTAAATCTGCCCTTGATGAGTGAATCTGAATTGTTTGATCTGAGTCTGGCGCCGCAATTTCATTTTATCCAGACACGTAACAGGGATGATCTGGATCGCAATGAATATTCGCTGGGTGCGGGTGCCAGCCGGCGCATGTCACTGGGTGATGCGGGTTTTAACGGCGACTATATCAGTGATACCACACTGACTAGTGCCTTTCTTGATACAGGCTATACGGGCGTGAATAAACAACGCACTGTCCAGTCGCTGGAGCCCTATCTGAATTGGCAATGGGCAGCCAAGAGTTCATTGATGACAAGCCTGAAATACCAGAAACAAGACTATAAAGATGCAGCGCTAACCCCTTTGACGGGTTATGAATATGCCCAGGCCAATGTAACACTGATCCATGAAATTGATGACCAAGATGTGCTGAAGTGTGGGCTAGATCGCTCCAAAATGCAGAGCCCACGGGTAGATTCAGACAAAACGGGTGTGCAATGTTCAGTGGTGCGCGAGATCGCTGAGCCACTAAATGGCAGCCTGACATTGGGGCAATATCGCGTTAGCAGTGCGGGGGTTTTTGAAACACGTGCCCAACATGGGGCGCTAGCGGCGCTGGATCTTACGTATCAAACAATGAATATACGCTATGGTTTGCGTGGCAGTCGTTCGGTGGAACCGGGCGGTTACGGCCTTTTGGTGCGCACCGATCAGTTAGAAGTTAACGCGGCTTACAGCATCAATGACGCTGTATGGACCCGAGCCAGTATCACAGCAAACCGATATGAAATGACAACGTCTGCATATGCGCTGCCTGATCGTGATTATGCGGTTGCGCAGTGGAATGTCGCATGGCAGTACTTACCCGAGTGGATTTTTGAAGTTGGTATTAACAATGCCCGGCAGCGCTATGACTTTGAAACGTCTTCCGCCAGCAGCACAACACTGCTCGTGCAGCTCGCCTATCACTCTCAACGTTATTAAGAAGTCAATTCCATGGAATCTCAAGAAAAAAATGTAAGTTATTATTTGGCGGTGATGCGTCGCTACCGCACACGCGTGTTTGTTGTGAGCATCAGCATTGCTGTGTTGGCCTGTGTTGTTGCCATTGGCTTGCCGCCGTTGTACCGCTCCTCAGGAACAATCCTGATTGAGCAGCAAGAAATTCCACAAGACATGGTGCGCTCGACGATCACCTCGTTCGCTGATCAACGTATTCATGTCATTAGTCAACGGGTCATGACACGGATGAATCTTGCCACCCTGATTGAAAAATACAATCTTTATGCAGATGAGCGTCAGGATGAGCCGATGGAGGTGGTGCTGGAGGAGATGCGTGACAGCATCAAGATGGGGACGGTGAGCGCGGATGTGGTTGACCCCAGGAATGGTCAGCCAACCCAGGCGACCATCGCCTTTACGGTTTCGTTTGATCATGAATCGCCGGTGCTGGCGCAGAAAGTAGCGAATGAACTGGTCTCACTTTACCTCAATGAAAATTTGAAAAGCCGAGCGGAATCAACCACCGAAGCGTCTAAATTCATGACTGATGAAGTTAATAAACTCATGACGCATATGGCTGATATTGAAAAAAAATTGGCACAGTTCAAGGAGCGCAACGCCAATCAGTTACCCGATCTGTTGCAGGTTAATTTCCAGTTGGTTGAACGAACTGAGCGTGATCTGCTTGATGCGCAAATGCAATTGAGAACGCTGCGTGAACGCAAGGCCTATATGGAATCACAATTGGCTCTGCTTGCACGTGATACCCATGTCTATACCGAAACGGGCGAACGCATGCTGGGTTCTGCTGACCGTCTCAAACAGCTTCAAATCAAATATTTGGGCATGGTGTCGGTGTACGGCGAACAACACCCGGATTTAGTGCGTATACGTAAAGAAATTGAATCGCTAAAAAAAGAGACCCAGGGCGAAACGATTAACAACGGTGATGATTTGCGACTTACGCGGGAAAAAGTTTCAGAGCAATTGAATACAGCGCGTGAAAAATACGCGGCCAATCATCCAGAAATTAAACGACTTGGAAATCAACTGGGCGAGCTGAATAAAGCCTTGGCTATGGAGCACTCAATACCACAAGCGGAGTCGGTGAATACAGACACAGCAAGTAATCCAGCTTATGTCCAGTTTCAGTCGCAACTGGAAAGTGCAACGGTTGAACTTGTGATGGCGGAGAAAAGAGAAGCGCAGTTGCGCCAAAAATTAGCCGAGTATGAGCAGCGTATGCTGAAGATGCCTCAGGTTGAGCGTGAGTATCGCGAGTTGCTGCGCGATTATGAAAACTCAAGTGCGAGTTACAAACAAATGAAAGAAAAACTGACCGAAGCTCAGCTTGCTCAGGTGATGGAAAGCGAAAGAAAAGGCGAACGTTTTACCTTGGTGGAGCCGCCTGAATTGCCTGAAAAACCGCTTAAACCCAATCGTTTGGCGATTTTGATAGTGGGGCTTGTTTTTGCGCTTGCCGGGGGTGTTGGTATGGCGCTTATCAGTGCCAGTGTTGATACGGCCGTGTACGGCAATAGTGCATTAGCCACTGCAACAGGCATGCGTCCACTGGTCGCGATTCCTTTTATTGAAACAGTCGCCGAAATCAATGCGCACACACGCCGAAAGCATCAGGTGTTAGCTGGAATGTTTGCGATGCTTGTTATTGGATTGATTACGATTCATCTGTTCTACAAACCCCTGGATGTCTTGTGGTTTGTGATGCAGCGCAGAATGGGCATGGTGTAGGGGAAAGGCGTATGACAGTCAGAGCAGTAAGTGATCCAGTTTGGCGCGATGAGCGATTCAATGACAGCATGTCGGAACAAGGTATGACTATACGTTATTCAACAACCCGTGTTATTGAACTTGATGCTTCGGTTCTGGAAAAAAACAAAATACTTCGGGGTGAAGGCGACGATGAAACGGCGGCCGCATACAAACTGCTGCGTACCCAGATTCTGCATCGGATGCGGGAAAATAACTGGAAATCGTTAGCCATTACCAGTCCCAGAGAGGGCGAGGGTCGCACACTGACAGCAATCAATCTTGCCATTAGTCTGGCGCGTGATGTGAACCATACCGTGTTGCTTGTTGACCTTGATATGCGCCATCCGGGTGTGGCCAATTATCTGGGTGTTCATCCGACCGTGGGGGTTGATGACTGTTTGCTGGACAATAGGCCTATAGAAGAGGCCTTATTTAATCCCGGCATTGAACGGCTGGTCGTACTGCCTTGCCGTAACGTATTTTCGAGCTCATCCGAACTGCTCAGTTCACCACCCATGCAAAAATTAGCGGAAGAAATAAAAGCCCGTTATCCGGAACGTTTGGTGATATTTGATTTGCCGCCACTGCTTGTTCGAGACGATTTGCTGGCATTTTCTCCTCATATCGATGCCGCACTTTTGCTTGCCCGTGAAGGTAAAACACGTCAGGCCGATCTGCAGCGGGCGATGGAAATGCTCAAGAGTGTAAATGTGATCGGTACTGTATTAAATCATTCGCAAAATATTGATTTGTAAAATTTACGTCGAGATGGAGTTTGCTTCTTCAAGCACTATTGCGGTTGATAACAGGGTTACTAGGCGGTTTTAAATAAAATGTGCGGTATTGCTGGAATTATCACGAGAGATCCACTTCAGTCTGGACATATCGATATGCTGGGGCGGCTAAATGGGTTGTTATATCACCGGGGTCCGGATGGCGAAGGGAACTATCATGATCATCATGTTGCCCTGGCAATGCGACGGCTCAGCATCATTGATCTGACGACCGGATGGCAGCCTCTTTATAACGAAGATCGTAGTTTGGTTCTGGTGGCGAATGGCGAGATATACAACTTCATCGAGTTGCGCCAGCGCCTTGAGGCATCGGGTCACAGGTTCGCTACCGGTAGCGACTGCGAGACCATCCTGCATCTCTACGAGGAGTATGGCGATCAGTGTGTGGATCACCTGCGCGGGATGTATGCCTTCGCGCTGTGGGACACCAAGAGACGCCGTTTACTGATCGCACGGGATCGAATGGGGGAAAAGCCTCTCTACATCGCAAGCAGCGATGGACAGCTTGTATTCGCCTCTGAGCTTAAGGCGCTGGTGCGTGCTGGCGCCGTTCCTTTCGAACTTGATCCCCATTCGGTGAATCTCTATTACCATTACGGCTACATTCCCGAGCCTGGAACCGCGTTGCGTGGTGTGCGAAAGCTGCCTGCTGCGCACCTTCTCAGCATTGATCTGGATAGCTGGAAATTTCATGAGCGCCCTTACTGGCGTATCGAAGATGCTCCACCCATCGAAGCTGATCCAGTCACCACGATCAGGGAGGAGCTTGATCGCGTCAGCGACCTCATCATCCGTTCGGATGTTCCCATCGGAGTGGCGCTCAGCGGCGGCCTCGATTCCAGCATCGTCGCTACGTTGGCGGCCAGAAAATATCCAGGCACGATGCAGGCATTCACGGTGGGTTATGCAGGGTCGCCATTGCAGGATGAGCGCAGTCAGGCGCGTGAACTCGCCAGTTACCTGAATATTCCTCTTCATGAAATCGAACTGTCGACTGCTGATTTGGTGGCGCAGTTCCCGAAGGTCAACTATTTCCGTGACGATCCCATCGCTGATATCGCCGGTGTCGGGTATCACGCGGTGATGCACGCTGCCCGTGAGCAAGGTGTTCCGGTGATGTTAATGGGGCAGGGGGGGGATGAACTCTTCTGGGGCTATCGCTGGGTGCGGGAGGCTTTGGCTGCCACTCAGCGTAAGTGGGCGTTGCGCGATGGTGGGAAGATAGGCGTCTTCGATTACCTGAAACCCACGTCGCCGCCTTTCTCGTACACCCTTGGTCTGCAATGGCTGAGAACGCTGGGCGGCTTACGCACTGGATGGCAACAATATGAATCGGATCTGACCTCCGCCGCCGGGCGCGCAGTGTTTTATGAGAGCGAGCATGGCTTCCGCGATGCCGAACAAAAGGTTCATCGCGGGTTGTATACACGCCGTTTCTCGGAGCAGATGCTGGAGGATGATCTCACCTCCGGGTTTGTCAGTTCAGATCCGGATTCGTTGCCGGAAGTGACGTTGATGCGCCTGATTTGTGAAACCTATCTCATGGAAAATGGGATCGCCCAAGGTGACCGCCTGAGCATGGCCGCGTCAGTGGAGTTGCGCCTGCCTTTTGTGGATTACAGGTTTGTGGAAACGGTCGTTGGATTGAGCAAGGCGCACCCCGGCATGGCCAGCGCGCATCCTAAAAAATGGCTGAGGGAGGCGGTGCAAGGCATCGTTCCCGATTTTGTCATGGCAAGGCGCAAGCGCGGCTTCTCTCCACCGTGGCGTCCTTGGAACAAGGCGCTTTCGGATGCTTACGGAGATCAGCTGCTGGACGGCTACTTGGTGCAGCATGGCGTTATAACGCCTGAAGCCGCAAGGCGTGAGCGCCAGCGGCTAAATCCCAATCCCATGGGGATGCCCGCACTGGTTGCCGGTAAGACGCTGGTCCTTGAGAACTGGTGCCGGCAGATGAGTGAATCATGAGTAATGAACATTGGTGTGAGACAGGAATGTGACCTCATCGAATCCT
>DAIRVL010000068.1:0-12377 GCA_036802845.1 Pseudomonadales bacterium
GGCTGATCATCCTCTCAGACCAGCTACGGATCGTCGCCTTGGTAGGCCTTTACCCTACCAACTAGCTAATCCGACGCGGGCTCATCCTCCAGCGCGAGGCCCTAAGGTCCCCCGCTTTCCTCCGTAGAGATTATGCGGTATTAGCTCGAGTTTCCCCGAGTTATCCCCCACTAGAGGGTAGATTCCCACGCGTTACTCACCCGTCCGCCGCTCGCCGCCAGGGTTGCCCCCGCGCTGCCGCTCGACTTGCATGTGTTAGGCCTGCCGCCAGCGTTCAATCTGAGCCATGATCAAACTCTTCAGTTTAAAAAATTTGTCAGCTTGCACTGACCTGACTTGGCTCAATAGTTCTCACTAAACGAATTGTCGAGTAAGCTTATCTATTGATATTAGTTCTCGCCTAATACCAATGTAAGTGCCCACACGATCTACTTGATTATCTTGTTAAAGAGCTTCCGGCTTCAAACCGAGGCGCAAATTCTACACCTTTGTTTCTTTGTGTCAAGAAATTGTTTTACAAACTTACCACCCTTAAACAACTCAATAGCTGCCGCTTAAGAGGGGGCGAATTATTACCCTTCCTTCCAATTTCGTCAAGCTTAATTTGAAGTAAATCACCGTCTTTCAATAGGCTATAAACAAGGTGAAGTTTTGAGACTAGCCCATTTTCTTTCTATAGACAATAACAGGACCTGAAACCACGTAAATTACACTCATTAGCAAGAGTATTTTCGGCGGATCTATAAAAATAAAAACAAAAACACTTATCATCGCCAGCATCATGCTGAACGGCACCCTGCCTTTGGTGCCAATATCCTTAAAACTATAAAACGGAATATTACTCACCATCAAAAGAGCGGCCAGAAGCACGGATATTACGAGCATGACAGTAAAATAAAAGTTTTCAATTTTTAAATCAAAACCAACCCAGATCAGACTTGCAACCAAACCTGCCGCAACCGGACTCGATAGCCCGGTAAAAAAACTCTTATCAGCAACATCAATCTGCGTGTTAAATCTTGCAAGACGCAGAGCCGCACACGCCACGAAAATAAACGATACCATCCAGCCAAATTTACCTAATGTCGCCAAAGACCATGAGTAGGCCAAGGTTGCGGGTGCCACACCAAATGCAATAACGTCAGACAAGCTATCATATTCGGTGCCAAATGCACTTTGTGTATTTGTCATCCTTGCAACACGTCCATCAAGGCCATCAAGTATTCCAGCAATAAATATTGCTATTGCGGCTTTTTCGAAGCTTCCATTCATGGCTGCAATTACACAATAAAACCCTGAAAACAGAGCCGCCGTAGTGAACAGGTTAGGCAAAAGGTAAACCCCCTTACTACGAACACGTCTGCCGCC
This sequence comes from Pseudomonadales bacterium, assembly GCA_036802845.1. Classification (GTDB taxonomy): domain Bacteria; phylum Pseudomonadota; class Gammaproteobacteria; order Pseudomonadales; family UBA3067; genus DAIRVL01. The sequence continues at coordinate 1,369 of DAIRVL010000068.1, forward strand.
TTCGATATCACCTTCAATAACTTCAAAAGTAACGCCCGCTTCCTCTTCTTGCTGCGGTTCACGATCCATGGACACACCTCAACGATTGCAGCACCATAAAGTGTCAGCTTTTAGTTTTTCGCTTTGTCTACTATTTTATTTTCCTGAATCCAAGGCATCATTGCTCTAAGTTTTTCACCTACGCGTTCTATAGGGTGCGCGGCATTGTTGCGACGATAAGCAGTCATTGAAGGATAATTACCCGCGCCTTCGGCTACAAACATTTTGGCATACTCACCATTCTGAATTCGCTTTAACGCATTGCGCATTGCCTGCCTAGACTGCTCATTTATAACCTCTGGCCCAGTCACATACTCACCATACTCAGCATTATTTGAAATTGAGTAGTTCATATTGGCAATCCCGCCTTCGTACATCAAATCAACAATCAGCTTTAGCTCATGCAGACATTCAAAGTAGGCCATCTCCGGCGCATAACCCGCCTCTGTCAGCGTCTCGAAGCCTGCTTTAACAAGCTCTACTACGCCACCACAAAGCACGGCCTGCTCACCAAATAAATCTGTTTCAGTTTCGTCTCGGAACGTAGTTTCTATTATTCCAGTGCGGCCACCTCCTATCGCACTTGCGTAAGATAGAGCTACGTCCTTGGCTTTTCCGGTGGAATTCTGATATACGGCAATGAGATCCGGAATTCCGCGACCGTTTACAAACTCATTGCGCACAGTATGACCAGGCGCTTTGGGCGCAATCATGATGACGTCAAGATCCTTACGAGGCACTACTTGGTTGTAATGAATTGCAAAACCATGGGCAAAAGCCAACGTAGCCCCTTGCTTTAAATTCGGCTCAATCTCTGTTTGATAAAGCTTCGACTGGAATTCATCAGGCGTTAATACCATTACCAGGTCAGCCCATAGCACCGCATCTTTGACAGTTTTCACCTCAAGCCCTGAACGTTCAGCCTTGATAGCTGATGCCGAGCCCTGCCTCAGACCCACAACCACATCAACGCCAGAGTCTTTAAGATTGTTAGCATGCGCGTGACCTTGTGAGCCATAACCTAAAACAGCTACTTTTTTGTTTTTTATAAGGGACAAATCTGCGTCTTTATCGTAGTAAATTTGCATTCTAGTTTCCTACTCCAATGATTTCAAAATTTTAGCTTCAGAAAATATATACTTTTGTTATGTTTTAACCCAAGAGTCCTTGCATCAATTACAAGGCGAGAACCTTGTCTCCACGACCTATACCAGAGACACCAGATCTAACAACTTCAATCACATTTGTTTCGTCTATGGCATCAATGAATGCATCAAGCTTTGCGCCATCTCCAACCAATTGCACCGTATAGAGCGATGCAGTGACATCAATAATCTGCCCTCTAAATATGTCAACTGTCCTTTTGATTTCCGCGCGCTGAGCGCCTGTAGCTTTGAGTTTTATTAGCATCAACTCTCGCTCGACATGGGCGCCCTCAGTTAAATCAACCAGTTTCGCCACCTCAATCAGCTTATTGAGCTGTTTGGTGATTTGCTCAATTTTCTTATCATCACCTCGTGTCGTGAGCGTCAATCTGGACAATGTTTCATCATCTGTTGGCGCCACCGTTAGCGTGTCGATATTGTAACCACGCTGAGAGAAAAGACCAACGATTCTGGAGAGTGCGCCTGGCTCGTTTTCCATTAAAATCGATATGATTCGTCGCATCAGGTTCGCTCCGTTTTACTTAATATCATATCCTTCAACGAACCACCCGCTATGCTCATCGGGTATACATGCTCATTTGGATCGACGTAAATATCCATAAACACGAGCCTGTCCTTCTGACTAAAACATGCCTCCATGGCCGCTTCCAACTCATCAAAACGATCAACTCGCATTCCTACATGCCCATAGGCCTCCGCTAACTTGACAAAATCAGGCAATGATTCCATATAAGAGTGCGAATAACGTTTATCATATTGCATATCTTGCCACTGCTTTACCATACCCAATGCCTGATTATTGATATTGATAATCTTTATCGGCAACCGATACTGCAAACAGGTTGATAATTCCTGGATATTCATTTGAATACTACCTTCACCCGTAACACACACAACCGTTTGCTCAGGAAACGCTATTTGAGCACCCATGGCTGCAGGCAAACCAAAACCCATTGTTCCTAGCCCACCCGAATTAATCCATTGTCTTGGGCGTTTGAATTTATAGTACTGCGCAGCAAACATCTGATGCTGCCCCACATCAGACGTTACAGTAGCCTCGCCTTTGGTGACCTTATAAAGCATTTCAACTACTTGCTGAGGCTTCATTAGCTTACTGTTATCGGCTTGATATTTTAAACAGTCCTTAGAGCGCCATTCTTCGATTCTGTCCCACCAGACCTTGAGAGCTTCCTGGTCACCCAAATCTTTAATTCGTTTTAACTGCGCAAGCATGTCGGTCAAGACCTGATCCACAGAGCCAACAATAGGTATATCAGCAGATACGGTTTTGGAAATAGACGCTGGATCAATATCTATATGGATTATTTTCGCATCAGGACAGAATTTGGCCGTATTATTAGTCACCCGATCATCAAAACGCGCGCCAATGGCAATAATAAGATCAGAATAATGCATCGCCAGGTTTGCTTCATAGGTACCATGCATGCCAAGCATGCCCAAAAATTGCTTATCCTCACCGGGATACGCCCCAAGCCCCATGAGGGTGCTGGTTATTGGGTAATTGAGTAATTTAACTAACTCAACCAACAAGTCTGAACTATTACCCTGGACTACTCCGCCGCCGCTATAGATGATTGGTCGTTTAGCTTTAAGTATTTCATCAACAGCCTTTTTGATCTGACCACTATGGCCACGTGAAACCGGATTATACGAACGCATGTTTACTTTCCCAGGACTGACATATTCGAATAAATCAGCTGGATTGGTAACGTTTTTGGGCAAATCAATCAGCACAGGACCTTTTCGCCCGGTACTGGCAATATAAAAGGCCTTTTTGATGATTTCAGGTATCTGATCAGCCAACCGCACCGAAAAACTATGTTTTACGATAGGACGCGAGACACCCAACATATCTGTTTCCTGGAACGCATCTTCCCCAACGAGATGACTGGGAACCTGCCCCGACAAAATAACCATTGGAATAGAATCCATATAGGCTGTGGCAATGCCTGTTACAGTATTAGTTGCGCCTGGACCAGATGTTGCCAGTACAACACCCACCTTGCCAGTGACGCGGGCATACCCATCGGCCATATGCGCTGCGGCCTGCTCATGGCGAACCAGAAAGTGCTCTATAGTTTTATGTCGATAAAGAGCGTCATAAATATGAAGAACCGACCCCCCTGGATATCCAAAAATCAATTCAACCCCTTCATCTTCCAAAGAACGGATCAACATGTCGGCGCCTGATAGAAGCTCCACGAATAAACCCTCGCTAATTTAACCTTGCTATCTTTCTTGCTGCACAAAATCAATCACAGCGATAGCTTCAAAAATCTCAATGCGAAACATGCCACCCTTAAATGCGGCTTTTCATCATCATTAGGAATCAGTTAACGCGCTTGAAATGACTAGCTTATGGCTACTCTAGTTTTCAATGCTCTTATTTTGGGGTGGCCAAAAAAGCTCAAGCGGGGACAATCTTACTCGGCAGGATGCAAGCCCTGTTAGGCTGCATTGTCCAGCATGACACCGGCTTAATAAACCAGACACGCTTAGTTCAATAGGCTTTAAATTCTGCCATAATCAAAATGAATGTCAACATCAAACATCCCATCTTTATATTCAGAACACTTGTTCCACTCGAATTATCTCGCACATAAGCGTCACAAAAGTATATTTTTAAGCTTTACTTAATTGGAATGCGTTTTTCTACACCCAACAGCCTTAAAGCACATGTTATTTATGAAAAAATCATTACTGATTAACATATCTGCGTTATTTTTTTCGGTCTGGGCAATAAACAGCTTAGGTGGCAACATTTACAAGTGGACCGATGCAAATGGCGTTGTTCATTACGAAGATAAAGTGCCAGCAGATCAAACACAATCGACTACAAAAGTTATTATTCATAATAATCAGAATTTCTCGACTCGGAGTTCTTCGCCGAACCTTGGTTATGAGGCATTAAAACAGAAACTCAATAAGCTTGAAGAAGCACAAAAACAAAGCGCAGAGGAGGAAGCCATCAATCAGAAGAGTAAGGAACAGCAAGACGCGCGAGCCAAAGGCTGCGAAAACGCAAGAAGAACACTCGCCGCCTTACAAGAAAGAGCCCGGGCGCGTATAAAAGATAAGGATGGCGAGTACAGAGTACTCACACAGGAAGAAAAAACCGAGGAGGAAAATAAGCTAAAAGATCAAATCAAGGAACTCTGTTCGCCACCACTTTAAAATAATGCCGACTCTACGTCGGCCTGAGCACTACAGAGCGCGTTAGTAAAGTTACTTTTCCAGTAATATAACGTCTTCAGCTTGTAAACCTTTTTCTCCATGACCAGTTACAAAATCCACCTTCTGTCCGTCACGCAAAAAACGACGCCCATCACCCCGAATTGAACGAAAATGTACAAAAATATCCTGGCCGTCCTCGCGTGTAATAAAGCCAAAACCCTTTGAGCTATTAAACCACTTAACCTGTCCAGCATCCCTTTTAACCGAAGTATTTTCAGATACACCTTCTTTTTTACGCAACGGCTCGCTCATTGCTACATTAGCCTTTACCTGAGCACCGGCACGATCCTTTCCAATATTTAAAGAGGACAAAACACAGGCCAACCACATAAAAATAAACAAGATAAGCACATTGCTGAATGATGCCAGATCCTGCCCACCAATAACCAGCGCAGCTATAGGCGCCATCACTACGCTTACTAACAGACTTTTTACCATACTAGAACTTTGATTCATTAGACTCTCACAATTTTGATCACAATAAAAAATAACTCATGTATTCAGTAATATTTATATCTCCTACCTATTTTCAACCTGGGCCAGCAGATTGCTGATCCAGGAATCTCCTTGGCAACATGAGCACACAACTAACAATTCAAGACAGACAAATGCCTGATCCATACAGCTTGCATCTTTGTGAACATGGACTTTGCATATATAAGTACACATTTACACAGAAGGCAATGAGGGATCCATAACGAGGCCAGATCAACCAACCTTGCTCTGTGCTATTGGACCAATCCCGAAAATTGTCGAACTGAAGGGGCATATCCAGACTCTCCTCCCTGAGCAGAGCAATAACCTCCTGCAAATCATCCCGTTTCTTCCCTGTGACTCTGACTTTATCGCCTTGAATTGCTGACTGTACTTTTAATTTTTTGTCTTTGATTAATTTGACAATTTCTTTACACAAACTCGCATCAAGACCTTGATGTACTTCTATTATTTGAAACACTTCTTTTCCTGATGGCGTGGGATCGTGACATTCCAGACATTTGATATCAATGTTTCTCTTTATAATTTTCGCTTGCAAGATATCAAAAAGCTGCTTCAACTGGAAATCAGAGCTGGTCGTTAACTTGATTTCAGCATCATTAAGCTCAAATTTAGATCCTGTTCCTTTGAGGTCAAAACGCTTTTCAATTTCCCTATTAGCCTGATCCACCGCATTAGCCACTTCGTGAAAATCCACTTCGGAGACGACGTCAAATGATGGCATTTGCTTCCTCGTTATAAAACCAACCAAACACTCACAGATACCCTTGGCAGAATAACGCCAAGGCGGAAGTTTAAGTGATAGTGTCAAATAATTGCAACTCCAGCCTGATCCCTCTGTATTTTGGTCTTAAACTGCGTTTATTCGGTTGAACTGTCGACGTTTCCATAATCGACTGGCAATCACTCCGGCAACAAGACTGAAAAAATGGGTTTCCCAGGATACCGCGTCTGTGAGCGGCAAAATGCCGAACAGGATCCCCCCGTAGACAGCGATAATGCCACTGGCAATAAAAACCGAACTGAAACTTTGGTCAAAAATTCCTTGCGCAACCAGATAACCGAAGTAGCCGAAAATCAAACCACTGGCACCTACATGGAAAGCGTTACGACCGAACATCCACACCCCGACACCGCCGATAACAGCAATAAAAACAGTTATTGCGGTATATCGACCAAAACCACGCAAGGCCACCAACCATCCCAATGTCAGCAATGGCAAGCTGTTAACAGCGACATGCTCATAACTTCCATGCAAGAAAGGCGCAAACAATACGCCAGGAAATGGTGAGCTCGCTTCCGGAAAAATCCCCAGAACATTCAGACGATGCCCCATGAGGTTATTAATCACCTCAATCAACCAAAGCATCACCACAAAAATGAGCATTCTTACCGCATTTCTTTTATATGACATACGCAAAGACTTAAGGATATAAATTATTGTGGCATTTTAAACTGTCAATAGTTACCTACAGTTTATATTTATACGAAGAATTCACGCACATTTCTTTGTGAGCCTAACGAAACGCAATACAAGTCAGTGATAGCAACATCAACACAATCCTTTTCAGGCAGAGATCCAGTGCAGTCTTATCATGAAGTTCTCGTACCACATACAAGACCACGCTTATCATCCAAAAGGCAGGTTCACGACAAAAAGAGTCTATTAATTTTGAGGTCAATCACGATGGAACTATACAAGACTAGACTATCATTACATCCATATAAACTCACAATAGACTCAAAATACATGATTAAAATGCTTTCGACCTTATTCATTAGCTTGTTGTTAACTACCTTTGCCCAAGCAGGCAATCCCCACAACGATTACGGCAACGATCACACCCGCAGCAAGCTGCCTCCGGGGCTGCAAAAAAAAGTAGCGCGCGGTGGCGAACTACCCCCGGGCTGGCAAAAGAAACTTTCCAAAGGCGCTATTCTGGATACGCACATTTACGAATACGGGGAAGTACAGCCTTACGGCGACCGTTATGAAAAAGTTTACGTGGAAGACAAGATTATTCAGGTTTTACGCGGCACTCACGAAATAATTCATATTATTGATGATCTTCGTCACTGATTTTTTTAGTTGCAGAAGAATGCGGAACACATAAAACACGCCAAATTCATTCCAGACGCGTGCGGTACACTTCAGCTAAAGATATTTGTTTTTTACGGGCCATCTCAAGTGCTTGCATGGTCAGTGACACCATGCCATCCGCAAGCGCTTGCTTTTGTATGGCATCGGCGGTCACGCCTGCTTTGATAAGTCCACGCATTTGCGCTGACACCTGCAACAACTCATAGACCACCTGACGCCCGGCAATGCCGGTTTGCATACACTGCTGACAGCCCGCACCCACATAAAAACGCTCATCCGCACTCAGGTTCAATGCTTCAAGCATATAAGACTCCGGCGTTTCAGCTTGCAAACAGTGGGGGCAATTACAACGCACCAGCCGTTGCGCTACAACACCAAGAAAAGTACTACTGACCAAATAAGATTCAATTCCCATTTCCAGCAAACGCACCACCGTCGCCGCCGCGCTATTGGTATGCAATGTGCTCAGTACCAGATGCCCGGTCAGTGCACTTTCAATTGCCATTTTGGCGGTTTCAAAATCACGAATTTCACCCACCATAATCACATCAGGATCATGGCGAAGAATGTGACGCAATGCTTTGGCAAAGCTATAACCGGTTTGATGATTTACCTGCACCTGTGTCAGGCCATCAAGGTGATATTCAACAGGATCTTCAACCGTAACCAGGTTGATACTTTGCTGTCTTATTTGTGCAATGGCGGTATACAGCGTTGTTGACTTGCCCGAACCGGTGGGGCCTGTCACCAAAAACAAGCCGTTACTTGCGCTAAGCAAACCTTGCAACTTGAGCGAGTCCTTTTCGGAGAAACCCAGCTCATTAAAATTTCTTTTAGCAAACGCCGTATCCAGCAGCCGAATAACCACACTTTCGCCGTACAGGGCTGGAATCACTGAAATACGCAAATCGACCGATTTACCAAGATAATTAATTCGTGCACGCCCATCCTGCGGCAGTCTGCGTTCAGAAATATCCATATTCGCCAGAATTTTAATGCGGCTGGCAACTGCGGGCGAGAGTTGTTTATTGAAACTACGAATCCACTGCAACTCACCATCAATTCTAAAATAGACATTAACAATTTTTTCCTCTGGACGCAGATGGATATCCGAGGCCTTGCGGATCAAGGCATCAATAATCAGATTATGCACCAGCTGCACAATAGGTTTTTCATTGGCCTGCTCCAGTGAGGCGGATTCAGCAGGCGCAGAATCGTTGCCTTCGATTTGCAAATCAGCCAAAGCCGCGCTGTAATTCTCATCACCTTTATAATGGGAACTGATTGCGTAGGCGATATCTTCCGGAAGCGCGACGGCCACCTCCAGTATTTTATGGGTCAGAAAACGTAAGGTATTGATCAGTTCTAAATCCGTAGGATCACTCACTGCCACCACAATCCGTTCATCATCTTCGATCAGCGGCATCACTTTATAACGCCTGGCAACATGAGGCGGAATTAACTTTAGCGCCTCAGGCTCAACATCAAACTGCCGTAATTTTACAAAAGGCAAGCCAAAACGCGCGCACAGCGCCATCTGCACTTGCTCGGAACTCACCGCCCCATTTTTAACCAGCGCCTCACCAATACGCATGTCTTCATAGTGCGACTGTGTGATTAATGCATCCTTGATTTGTTTTTTGGTAATCACCCCAGCATCTATCAGGATTTCGCCCAAAGGTTTGGGGTCATATTGATAATGCTTGCGGTTATGGATACGTAATTGCTCTCCGGTTTCAACGGTATAGGAATTAGGGTAATAATTGGCAGACCACGCCACCATACGAACCTCGATAAACAAGATACACACGAAAAAAGAAGTGCCGCACGCAAACCAAACACCAACGTTTGCTACCCAGAAAAAAATGCCCTTCTTTAATTACTAGTTGATGTTCCGCCCCCTGCCAAATTAAAACAGACATGTTTTTGGTTTTAGCACCTTCAGCCCTTATAATGCCCCACCCAAAGGGTATTCTGTTTAATGTCACACCCTGCACATTTTTATTTACCCCTATTCGGTACGTGATTTTCATCATGAGCAAAAAGCTATACATAGAAACCCACGGCTGCCAAATGAATGAGTATGACTCATCCAGAATGGCTGATTTGCTTGAAGCCAGCGATGCCATGGAGCTTACTGACAATCCAGAAGACGCCGATGTCTTACTGCTGAATACCTGCTCCATCCGTGAAAAAGCCCAGGAAAAAGTGTTCCATCAGCTGGGACGCTGGCGCAAGCTCAAACTAAACAAACCGAATCTGGTTATTGGTGTGGGGGGTTGTGTAGCCAGCCAGGAAGGTGCCGCAATTCAAAAACGCGCGCCCTATGTTGATGTTGTTTTTGGTCCTCAGACACTGCATCGCTTACCGGCACTGATCAAAAGCAGCCAAACACAGCGCATCCCTATGGTGGATGTCAGTTTTCCTGAAATCGAAAAATTCGATCATCTGCCTTCTCCCAAGGTTGAAGGCCCGACAGCATTTGTTTCGATTATGGAAGGCTGCAACAAGTACTGCACCTTCTGCGTGGTGCCCTATACCCGGGGCACAGAAGTGAGCCGCCCTTATGACGATGTCATTGCTGAAATTGCCTACCTGGCCAGCCAAGGTGTGAGAGAGGTGACTCTGCTGGGACAAAACGTGAACGGCTATCGTGGCACCTACCCAGGTGGAACCGTTGATCTGGCTGAATTGATTACAGACATCGCGGCCATTGAAGGCATGGGTCGTATTCGTTATGTGACATCGCATCCGATTGAGTTTACTGACGCGCTGATTGATGCCTACGCCAAAGTGCCGCAACTGGTCAGTCATCTGCATCTGCCTGTTCAAAGCGGCTCCAATAACATTCTGGCCGCAATGAAACGCAACCATACGATTGATCTGTATATAAATATCATCGAAAAACTTCGGGCTATCCGTCCTGACATCAGTATTTCTTCGGACTTTATTGTTGGTTTTCCCGGTGAAACAGCCGAAGACTTTGAAGAGACACTGGCCTTGATTGAACAGATCCAGTTTGATCAATCCTTCAGTTTTGTGTACAGCCCACGCCCCGGCACACCTGCCGCAGAACTCGACGATGACACAGCGCCGGACGTCAAAAAGAATCGATTGGCTTTGCTGCAAGACCGAATCAACCAACACGCGCAACAAATCAGTCGCCAAATGGTGGGCAGTCAACAACGTATTCTTGTTGATGGTATCTCCAGAAAAAACCCTGGCGAACTAAGAGGCCGCACGGAAAACAACCGTGTAGTCAATTTCTACCATAACGATTTATCTGTCGTTGGCAAATTTGCCACGGTTGAAATCACCAGCGCCAACAACAATTCACTACGAGGCCGCTTTGTTGCATTGGCAGAATAAGTCGTTTTACAACACAAAATCTCCGTGAGCTTGTTACACTGCATTGCATCATTCAATTTAATTTAATTTAATTCGAGGTTAATCAGTCATTGGATATCACTCCTGCTACAGCCGATCACAGCTCTGTTGTGCTCACCCTGACACCTGACGATCCGGTCAGAATCGCGTCACTGTGCGGCCCCTTAAATAAAAACCTGCATCAAATAGAGCAAAGTCTTCCTATTAAAATTCACCTGCGCGCCAACCAACTGACTTTGGAGGGCTCTGCCGAAGCGCAACGTGTTTCACAGGCCTTGATCAATATGCTTTATCTTGAAACAGCACGGCATAATGAGATCGAACCAGAGTTGATTCATTTATTACTCAAAGATGCGAGCCATACCCAAGGCGAAGACGACGCACCACCCAGCGACATCACCATTAAAACCCGGGGAGGCCTGATACGTGCGCGGGGCGCCAATCAGACCGGCTATCTGAAAAGCATCAGGAATCACGACATTAATTTTGGCATAGGTCCGGCAGGTACGGGCAAAACGTATCTGGCCGTTGCCTGCGCCGTGGATGCCTTGCACAAAGAGGATGTA
>DAIRVL010000069.1:0-4991 GCA_036802845.1 Pseudomonadales bacterium
ATTTCGTTACGTGTCGATGACCTGGGTGTGAATAGTTCGCTGTTGTTCATAGACTGCCTGCTAAACAAGAATGAATACGTCGTACACATTTCTTAGTCATAGTAGACAGTTTGGGTGTTTAAACGTGAGCTTTCAAGAAACAGACCGCAGAAATGTGCTGTGGCGCAGATTATGTCGTCCGAGTTTTGTGTAAGTCGACCCACATAATTGTTGCGCCAATGACGGCAGCCGGCATGACCAGAAGATTAAACAGTGGAATTGATAGGGACAGTGTTACGGCAAGTCCAAAACCCAGGGCGGTAAAGCGCTCTTTTTTTAATAACAAGAGCATGTTTTTAAAATTAATGTTGTTGTTATCCATGGCAAAGTCGCTGTATTGAATGGCCAGCATCCATGCGCCCATGACAAACCACGCAAAGGAGGAAATCACATTTACACCGGGAATAAATGTCAGTATCAATAACACGAGAAGACGGGGGATATAGTATGCGAGTTTGTCCAGCTCACGTTTGAGGCTATGTTTTACCATTGACATTAACTCGCTAACCCCAGTGATGGGTGCCGATTGTTTGCCGGTAAGCAGTGCTTCGGTTTTTTCAGCGAGGAAGCTATTAAAAGGCGCGCCGATGATATTAGTCACCAGGCTAAACAGGTAAGCCGAGATAAAAAGCAAAAGCAGGGTCAACAGGGGGGTGATAATCCAATAAATAAACGAAAGCCAGTCAGGCAATTTGTTAATCAGATCATCCAATATGCCTTCAAAATAATACGCGGTGGGGCCAACAATACTTATAAAAACAAGCGCACTAATGACAAAGGGAATAATAACAAAGGCTCTTATTCCGGGTAGCAGCAGCATTTTGAAACCCTGAAAAAAATAGAGACAACCCGTTTTGAGTTCGTGTGGCATAGTAAAAATTCCTCTTTCGTTTAGTTAGCTTAGCGCACACGAAAAACAGCGTCTACGCAGCTGGGCGCACAAACGTCCTGTATTAAACTATCATTCATTAGTTGAATATGTATCATAATGTTTTTTTGTAATTTAACAGTGAAGATAGTTGTTTTGGTAAAGGAGAAAATTATGGTTATGAATACACCCTACAAAATAGCTTTACTTGCAAACGAACCTAACGCCGTTAAATTATTTCAAATCGACGAAAAGAATATTACCTTGATTCCGTTTCAATCGGTCAAGGCGTTAATAGTAGAGCGAGATACGCCATTTGATGCGATTTTTGTTTTAAGTACCGAAGAAAATTCTTGTGCTATTGAAGTGTGTCAATTAATTAAGAAAGACTCTAACTTGTCAGTCATTCCTACTGTGATGGGCGTCATTAACGGGAAAGAGATTGATGCCATCAGAGTCTTTGAGTCCGGTTATGCCGATATTCTTGATACGACAATGAGTGCCAAAGAAATAGTTCTGCGGCTAGCCAAACTAATTTATCAGTACCATGCAGACAGTGAATTAAGACGTGCAGCTGACGAGGCGCGCACAGTGGCCTTGAATGTCATGACCGAGAGTGGCAACTTGGGTTTGGCCTTACGTTGTATCATTGATTTTAATTTCTGTGACAATGTCGATGAGCTGGGTATGTGTCTGCTTCAGGGACTCAAACATTATAATCTGAATTGCAGTTTGCAATTGCGCAGTCATTTCGGCACCAAAAACATGGAAGCAACCGGTTTAGAAAAAGAATTGGAATCGCGTTTATTAACGGAACTGTGTGAAAAGGGGCGTTTTATTGAGTTTGGCAAACGTTGTTTTATTAATTACGGCCAGGTGTCGCTTTTGATTAAAAACATGCCCGTTGAAGACAAACAAGGGTGTACAGCCATTAAAGACAGTATCTTGCCCTTTATTCAAGGCGCTGAGTCACGACTAAAAGCGATTGATGCACAAAAAGCCTTGGAAGTAGAACGCAATTTTATGGGCAAACTGGTCAATCGTTTGCGCGAGGTGATGAAAGAGTTTGATAACGGTTATCAGCATTTGATGCGCGGCTCGGCCGATCTGGTTGAGGATATGGCGGCACGAACGGAAGAAGCCATATTGTTTCTTGATTTAAAAGAAGAACAAGAGGAAATCCTACAAGGAATCATGCAAAAAGGTGTGGTGGATATTAATAATTTATTCGCCGAAGGTGTCAAAATGAACGAAGGATTTCGTAATTTGATCCTTCAGATCAATACCGTATTTGGTGTCGATGGTGCGGGGCCCGAAGCGGACAAACTTATCGAACTGTCATCAGCAATTTAAGATCTTTCAGCGTCATGACTGTTCACATACATGACGCTGAACGTGTTGCCTTATTTCTGAGGCCCACTTTTTTCCCACGAATCCTTCAGTGGCACGATCAGGTTAAATACTTTTTTATCGGCCGTGGTATATTTCGAGTCCAGACAAAAATACCCCTCGCGTTCAAATTGAAAACCTTGCCCGATTGCAGCCGTTTCCAGACTTTTTTCCAAGCGGCAATTCTCAAGAAGGGTAAGTGAATCGTGATTAATTGTGCTTTCAAAGTCGTCTGCGGCATCTGGATTAACGACATTAAACAAATTGCGATATAAACGGACTTCTGCAAGGATATTTTCCTTGGCTGAAACCCAGTGAATCACACCACGTACTTTTCGGCCTTCCGGATTTTTTCCCAGTGTATGGGTGTCGTAGGTGCAGCGCAGTTCAGTAATTGAACCGTGCGCATCTTTGATGAGCTGGTGACATTTTATCACGTAGCCATAACGCAAACGTACTTCGCCGTCCAAGACCAGACGTTTGAATTTTGAGTCAGCCTGTTCGCGGAAATCCTCATGATCGATATAAATTTCACGCGTGAATGCCAGAGGGCGCCTACCAAAGGACTCATTTTGCGGATGATTAGGCACTGAAAGCATTTGCGTATTTGCTTCATCAAAGTTTTCAATAACAATTTTTAACGGCCGCAGCACGCCCATGACGCGTAAGCCGTTGTTACCGAGGTCATCCCGAATGCAGGCGTCGAGCATGTCCATTTCGACGGAATTATCGGCTTTGGTCACGCCAATCCGTTCGCAAAATTCACGAATGGAAGCGGGTGTAAAACCGCGTCGTCGCAGCCCTGAGAGCGTGGGCATGCGTGGATCATTCCAGCCATCGACGTAGCCCTTGTCGACCAGAAGTTTGAGTTTGCGTTTACTGACCACGGTGTATTGCAACGATAAACGTGAAAATTCAATTTGCTGTGGATGACCAATCGAAAATTGATCCAGATACCAATCGTAGAGCGGACGATGATCGGCAAACTCCAGCGTGCACAGTGAATGGGTGATATTTTCAAGCGCATCAGAAACGCAGTGAGCAAAATCATACATGGGATAAATGCACCATTGATCGCCCGTTTGATGATGGCTGACTTTGCGAATGCGGTAAATGGCCGGATCGCGCAGATTAATGTTCGGCGAGGCCATGTCTATTTTGGCGCGCAGAACAGCCGCACCTTCTGCAAATTTCCCTGTTTTCATGGCATCAAACAGAGCAAGGTTTTCGTCGACACTGCGCATACGATAGGGACTGTTTCGTCCGGGTTCAGTGAGGGTGCCGCGATAGTCGCGAATTTCATCGGCACTGAGTTCGCACACATAGGCTTTGTTTTGTTTGATTAAATCAACAGCCAGTTCGTAAAAACGGGTGAAGTAACTGGAGGCGTAGTATTCACGCGTGCCCCAGTCAAAACCCAGCCAGCGGACATCCTCTTTGATGGCATCGATGTATTCCTGGTCTTCTTTGCACGGGTTGGTATCGTCGAAGCGCAAGTTACAGGTGCCGTAGTATTCTTCGGCAATGCCAAAGTTTAGGCAAATGGATTTGGCGTGACCAATATGCAAATAACCATTGGGTTCAGGCGGGAAACGTGTGGCGACTTTGCCATGGTTTTTATGATTGGCCACGTCTGCGGCCACAAGGTGGCGAATGAAATTGGATGGACGTTTATTTTCAGTTTCGGTCATAATTGAAAAAGCCTTTTGTGAGTCTCTAATCGCAGGCGGAAAACCGCAGGTGGTTTGCACACAGAGGTCATGATAATAATTATAATAGAATATTTTACAGCATAGACAGGAACTTACCTATGACAACCGTATACGGCGCCATCCTTTCTCCCTTTGTGCGAAAGGTATTGATGACTCTGGAGATTAAAAACATAGCTTATGAGCTGCAGAATGTCGCCCCTGGCGCAATGCCTGAGGGCTATGACAAAATTCATCCGCTGAAAAGAATTCCGGCTTTGCAGGATGATCTTGTTACGCTGGCCGACTCCTCGGTTATTTGTGATTATCTGGAGCATCGTTACCCGACGCCTTCACTCTATCCACAGGATATCGTTTTGCGCGCCAATGCGCTTTGGCTCGAAGAATATGCCGATACCAAAATGGTAGAAACTTTGGGTCGCCCCGTGTTCTATAAGCGCGTCATTACCAGGGGCATGATGGGGCAGAGTATTGATGAAGCCGAAATTGCGGAGCATATTGCCCAAAAAGTGCCCCCAATTTTTGATTATCTGGAAACTCAGGCGCCTGAACAGGGCTATTTAATTGGCGATCAGTTGTCGATTGCCGACCTCAGTGTGACAGCGCATTTGATTAATGCCGCTTATGCCGAGCTTTATGTCGATCAGGCCCGTTGGCCGAAGCTGGCGGCGTATTATCAGCGCATGGTGAATGAGCCGGCCTTTAAAACGCGTATGGATCATGATGCCAAAGTGCTGCATCGTTTACTGAAAAAAGCTTAGCAGGCGTTGAAAAACTCCTACGCTAGCCTGCCAAGGCAAGAAATTGATCCATGTGGCGCTGTTAGCCTTCGTCGGAGAAATCGTAATTCATCTCTTCCAATGGTGTTTGCAGATAATGACCCTGCACATAGTTGGTGCCAATTTGCCACAACGTTGAAAGAATGGCGGCGTTTTCAACAAAAGGAATAATGGTCAGTTTGCCTTGGGCGTGCGCAGCGGCGATTA
>DAIRVL010000069.1:5091-12302 GCA_036802845.1 Pseudomonadales bacterium
AATGGAGTCAGGGGGCAGGCGCGAGGCTTTGAATGCCACACTCAACCATGGCAAAAAGGTTTTATCTTGTATGCTGGCACGGGTAAGGCTAATAAATAAACGGGTTTTTTTACCCTTTTCGTGCTGGGATGAAAGTTTTTTAATGGCTTGCAAAACCACCCAGCGATCAACTTTGATACTTAAACCAAACTTTTCTGCATCGTTCAGAATGTCTGCCGCCCCGGTCAGTTTCCCCTCTTTGTTTCGTATACGGATGAGGACCTCGTACAGTTCGCTGTGCTCGCCGCGTAAATTAATAATAGGCTGGAACATCAGCACAAATAAATCTTTGGCCAGAGCTTCTTCCAGTTGGGAAACGGATTTACTGGTTTCTGGGGGTGCAGACATCTTTTTGGGCGTGAAAATATTAAAACCGTTACCTTGTTTCTTTTGAAGGTCCAGCATGGCATTGCAGGCACGTGTTATCAGGTCGTTGCTGTTGGTCACATTTTCGGTAATAAACGCAATGCCAATACTTACGGTGAGTTGATACGATTGATTCCCGATCTGATAAATATGATCAGCAACGGTTTTTACGATGGAGCGCGCAGCCTGTGTTGCGGCTGTTTCATCGCCTGGAATAAGTATCGTGAAAACATCGTTAGCAAAACGTGAAAGGGTATTATTGTCTGGCAAGAGTTCTTTTAGCTGCATAGCCAGATCGGTCAATATTAAATCCGTACTACCAAGACCTGTGGGAACTTTTAAGGCGTCAAAACCATCAAGGCTGAGATACAACAAAGACGCATTTTTTTGTTTTTCTGTATTCTCAGCAATAGCCTGATCAAGTTGGTCGATAAAAAATTGCCGGTTATTCAAACCCGTTAACAGGTCTTGAGAACTGATTTTCCGGATATTTTCCTCAAACTCGCTGGTGCCACGATCAACCCGTAATGTGATTTGAATACAGGATTCACCGTCGTAGAGCGCCTCTGAAAATAACATGTGCGTTTTTATTTCAGAACCATCATTGCGAATGGTATAACAATTAAATTCGTTTTCACCATTTGAAAGCGGATACGTGCGTAAAAAATGTTTGAACTTGTCTTTATCTTGCGCGGCAATCATGTCCATGATTGTCGTGCCTTCCAGTTCCGATGCGTCTTCATAGCCAAACAAATTGATATAGGTATCGTTGGCATAAATATGCATACCATCATGAATATAAGTAATGGCATCGCGTGAGTTATTAAGCAAAAGCGTACAGCGCTTTTCAGCTTCGCGTAAGCGAATTTCAGCTTGACGACGCATTTTTCGATCATTGCTGCTGGCGAGCTCGCGTTGGAAAACCAGTTTGAGCCGCTCTAACTCACCTACCGGTACGACATCTCGCGCGCCGTTTTTTAATCCTTCGGTAATTTCCTGTGAATTATTTTCATCGCATAAGATAATAGTGGGAATGTCTTTGTCTTTGGCGTGGATATGTTTAATTGCCGAATAAGCGCTCAAATCATCGGTTTTTGGTCGCGCAAACATGAAATCCCAAGCACCATGACTGAGTGCATCAAGCAGATCAACCTCGTCTTTTATCAGATGAGCGCGTGTGGCATAGCCAAAATTACGCAGTTCGCTAATGAGTTTTTCTGCATTATCCTGGGAATCGTGCAGAATCAAAATGCGAACTGTGTGGGTGGATGTGGCTATGGGCATAATATATTAATTGATCCAAAGATCCTGGTTTTCAGGGTACTTAAACGCCGTTTATTTACTTGAACTGTTGCAGTTTTAGCGCATTAATAGAGTGTATGTTAGATTAAATTCCATAAAGCGTTGAAGTCATCATTTGCACTTCCTGATGACGTACTTTTATTCGTTTCAATTTGTTTAGGCTCTGGTTTATTTTCCGTGTCTTGCGCGAGGCGTTCAAATAAAAACTGGTTATAACTCGCAGTAGAACTGATGCGTTTAGTGAGTTTTGCTTTAACTTTGTCGTTTAAATACGAAAGTATTATTTTGTCACCCACATGAAAACAGGCGCTGGGGGTTAATAATGTGGCTGCCTGGCCAATAGCACTTATTTCCGGGCGTTCTATTACACGAACAACGTCAGATATAGGTGTTTTTTTGTGTATTACCGAAGCGCCACAGGCTTGGCCGTTCGGAGAAAGTAATTCAATGCCAATTCGTACAGTATCGTTTGATAGTTGATTAATCCAGCGAACTGCTCCGATGAGCCATTGCGTGTTTCGAGAATCCTTGAGCCCTATAACTTCGCCTGTACGCAATAATCCGGAGACTGAACTTTCCCATTGTACGCAATAACCGCTGGGGCTGATATCTACAATGGAGCATTGCGATGCATAAAATTGTTTTGTTTGACTATCCAGATTTTTTTCTATTTCAGACTCAATCTGTTTTAGTGGTGTATCTATGCCGGGGTCATGGTTTTCGTTTGATATCACCGGTGCCGTGTATTTGAATGACCAAATGTCATTGGCGCCGGCGCGCTCTTCTTCATGAGGTATAGGGGCGAGTGGATCGTGTTGAACAGTAAGGAATGGATTCGATTCCACCCGGACCAAAGGATCAACATGGCCGCCATGGATAAACGTGCTGAATTCCATTTCTCCGGCAAGAAAATAGTGACTGATGCTGAAGCCTACAACGATATCAATCGCTCCTTGATGGGGTGTGCGGCTAAATGCTCGATGGGCAGAATTACCCCAGGTGCGGCAGAGATGATTCAACAGTTCGCTATCGATATTTTCAGGCACAATCAGTTCAGAAGATTGCGTCGATTTTTGATGGAGCTGTAGTTTTTCTATGAGTGTTCCAAAAAAGACATTACGTATTTGCGTTTCTTTTTCGGCTGACTGCCATTTAAAAAATGAAGGTGCTGCATCATCGGATAAATCCAGATAGAACACGCTAGATGTTGCTGCTTGCTTGCCAATCTTTACGTCTTTACACCAAAGCGCTGTAATTTCGTAAAGCGCTTTAATTTGTGTTTGGCGTAATTGGTTTGGATTGGCAACCGCCAGCATGATTGCCCGGATAAACTCCTGCTCAATGGTGCTTCTTTCTTCACTGTTTCGTGCGGCTCTGATCGGGTCATGCAAGAGTTGTTGCAGTTCGGCGATGTAGTAGAGTTGATATAGATCGTGCCAAACTGTTTTTGGAACGAGGGTATACAATTGAAAATTATGCAGCAATTGCAGTGTCGATAATGAAATGGCGCGATGGAGGGCTATTTTTAAGATTTTTGTATGATTGGTATCATTCCTCTGCGTGTGTATTGCGTCCAGAATTTCGACAATAACTACTTTATAGCCGGTAATTAAGCGTGATAACAAGGCTTGTGTGAGCGTGGCAACTTTGGTTGCTTTTTCAGGCAGAATTAAAGGCTGATTCAGATAGTGTTTGCTGAGTGAGGGTAAAAGATTCAAGGCATTCGGACGTATTAATTCCAGTAATTCAAGACGATTTTGAGCTGTTGTTTTTAATTGACTGAGCTCATGCGAAACGTGATAAATTTGCCGGGACGTTTGACCTACGTGTCCTTTGGGCAAACTGTCGAGCCACTGCTCAAACTTTTTGGGCTGTGCGCTGGCAATTGATAACGCCGGCAGTGTTTGCTGCGGAATTAACAGCCTAAGGCGAGTTGATTGTAGCTGCGCATGGGACACTGATTTCTTCCTTTCCTAAGGTCACACTGGACAAAAATAGTCACCCGTTTGTCACGTTCATGCTCCTTAAACTGGCTCAATCAGTTGGAGATGATGCAGGGGCTTCTTTACAGTTATAGCCGAAAATTTAAATTCAAGCCTGATTTTGCTTTAGCGCCAATAATTTCTTTCACCAGTTTGGGCACCAGAAAACCTGGCAATTGATTACACAGATCAGTATGCAGTGCACAGGCCTCTGATGTGCTGATATCAAAGTGGGCGGCCCCGCTGACAGGGTCCAGCATGTGCAAGTAATACGGTAATGTGTTGGCTGAAAAGAGGCTCTCACTCAGTTTAGCCAGTGTTACGACATTGTCGTTGATATGACGCAGTAATACCGATTGATTAAGCATACTAATGCCGGCTTTGTGCATGCGAACGAGCGCCGCACTTACTGAGCGATCGATTTCATTCGGGTGATTGCTGTGTACAACCATCACGATTTTGAGTCGTGTGCCGGTTAATGCCTGAATCAATGAATCATTTATCCGTTCGGGTAAAAAAATGGGGAGGCGGCTGTGGATGCGCAAACGTGTCAAATGCGGTATGTCTGCCAGCTGAGCCAGCCATTCGGCCAAACGTTGATCCGGATTTAACAAGGGGTCGCCGCCACTTAAAATAACTTCGTTGATGCTGTTATCAGCACGAATATAAGTTAAAGCGTGCTCTAGCTGACTCGCCGAGAGCGCATTGTCCTGATAGGGAAAGTGCCGCCTGAAACAGTAACGACAATTGCCTGCACAACCGCCGTTGGTGATCAGTAATACACGCCCGTGGTATTTGTGTAACAAGCCAGGTACGGGATTGGCATTTAAATCACCCACGGGATCTGCTACATAGCCTTGTACCTTGTCGAGCTCAAAGTGCGTGGGTAAAACTTGTAATAACAGCGGATCGTTCGGGTCGCCTGGTTTCATGCGCTGGGCAAATCCAAGTGGCACCAGACATTTGAATTGCTGCGCGGCGTCTTCGCTGGCATGAACTTCATCGGCACGCAAGTGCAGAAAATGCAAAAGATCCGCAAGTCGGGTAAATGCCTCGGCTAATGACTTTTGCCAGTGCGAGGTCTGCCCTAAAGTAGGAATTCGCTGTATCATGTGTCCCTTAATTTTAATTAACATGGTGAAAGAAGATGGCGTCTTATTCTACCAACGAATTTAAAGCGGGTCTTAAATTGATGCTTGATGGTGATCCTTGCGCCATCATTGAGCATGAAATGGTTAAACCAGGGAAGGGTCAGGCTTTTAGCCGCGTTCGATTACGTAACCTTAAAACCGGTCGTGTTTGGGAGCGTACCTTTAAATCGGGTGAAAGTGCTGAAGCCGCTGATGTCATTGATGTGCAATTACAATATCTCTACAGCGATGGTGAATTCTTTCACTTTATGGATAACAGCAGTTTTGAGCAATATTCTGCTGACCCCGCCGCTGTGGGCGAAACCAGTAAGTGGCTAAAAGAAGAAGACACGTGCACGGTGACCTTGTGGAATGGTGTGCCACTGTCAGTCACGGCGACCAACTTTGTTGAGCTTGCAGTGATTAATACCGATCCGGGTGTAAAAGGTGATACAGCTAACGGTGGTTCCAAGCCGGCTACTTTATCAACGGGTGCGGTGGTGCGTGTTCCTTTGTTTATCGATGTGGGTGATGTGCTCAAAATTGACACCCGTTCCGGGGAGTACGTTAGCCGGGCAAAAAGCTGATTCCACGTTGCTTTCCTGTTAACGATGCAATGGCAGCCGAATGCAAAACTCGTCGCAATCAAACGACGGGCGCAATTACTGGCGGCAATTCGCCGGTTTTTTGCTGAACGAAATGTATTAGAGGTGGAAACACCTCTATTATGCGCGCATAGCGTCACCGATCCTTACATAGCCTCCATTGCGGTTTCCAATGCCATAAATCCTCATCAGCATCCGCACTATTACCTGCAAACCTCGCCCGAGTACGCCATGAAACGTGTACTGGCTGCCTACGGTAGTGAGCTCGGTGACGGTATTTATCAGCTGAGCAAAGCCTTTCGTCAAGATTCATGTTCTGCGCGCCATAATCCTGAATTCACCTTGCTGGAATGGTACCGTCCTGGCTTTACGCTGAATGCTTTGATAGACGAAGTTGCCCAATTATTGACAGCCGTGTATGCGCAATCCGGGCAAACGTTGGATATACACAGGCTCAGCTATCAAGGTTTATTTGAAAGCGTATTGGGACTGAACCCGCATACGGCATCCGTTGCCGAGCTTTTGCTATGTGCCAAACCCTGGTTGCCGCAACAATACGACGAGCTTGATAAAAAAGATGTATTGGAACTGCTGTTCAGCTTCGCTATTGAACCAACATTGCTTGTTTATCCGGCACTGTTTGTGACCGATTATCCCGAATGCATGGCCGCGCTGGCGCAATTGCAGCATGACAGTGATTATGTTACTGCCAGTCGTTTTGAGTTGTATCTGAATGGCATGGAGGTCGCGAATGGATATCATGAGCTCACAGATGTAGCAACACATGTACGACGTTTTACCGCCGATCAAACGCGACGTTGTGCGCTTGGATTGCCCGCGATTGATATCGATCAGCGCTTTGTGGCTGCCATGGCTGCCGGATTACCAGCCTGTAGCGGTGTGGCCTTGGGCGTTGATCGTTTGTTGATGGCGCTTTTCGGGAATACCATTCAAGAGGTGCTTGTTTTTTCGTTTGATCATGCTTAGAAAACAGTGATGGCGCCTTTTATATTTCAGACTTTGTCGGTGTGACGTACACTGCTGTTATCGAAAGCTCAAAGTTGTTATCGAAAATTCAAAGTTGTTATCGAAAACTCAAAGTCTAAGCCATCTATGGAGGCGAGTATGCCAACACATCAACAAGGTGTTTTGTTCGGACTGGGATGTTTCTGGGGCGCTGAACGAAAATTCAGACAATTAAAGGGTGTGGTGGAAACAGCGGTAGGCTATTCCGCAGGCAATACGCCGGATCCTGATTACGAGGCAGTGTGTTCGGGCAGAACAGGGCATACCGAGGTGGTTCGGGTTATTTTTGATCCGGCGCTTATTCGTTTTGAGGCTTTGCTTAAAGTTTTCTGGGAAGCTCATGATCCAACGCAGGGCATGCGTCAGGGCAATGACGTAGGCACGCAGTACCGCTCAGGCATTTACGTGTACACAGATGAGCAAAGGCAGCAGGCCTCGGCCAGTAAAACGCACTACCAAAAACAGCTTTTAATGGCTGGCTTTGGTGATATCACCACGGAAATTGAAATGGCAGGAATATTTTATCCCGCAGAGCCTTATCATCAGCGCTATCTTGAAAAAAATCCGGGCGGTTACTGTGGTTTGGGCGGTACCGGTGTGGCGTATTGATTATTTGGTCAGAGGTAAGCAAGTGCTTCACCCATTTTTATTTTGGCGTCGAGTTGCATGCCGGGGTCAAAGCGTACACTGTGGGCGGGGAAAAGTAATATAACGGTGGAGCCCAGCTGGAAACGCCCCATTTCATCGCCTTTATTGAGTTC
>DAIRVL010000070.1:0-12192 GCA_036802845.1 Pseudomonadales bacterium
GTTGTAGTAGCCGCAGGGGCACGGGTTCATGGCCGCCACCAGCTGAAAACGGGCCGGAAAACACACCTGCTGCGCCGCGCGGGAAATCATGATTTCGCCCGATTCCAGCGGCTCCCGCAGCACTTCGAGCACCTTGCGATCAAACTCGGGCAGCTCATCAAGAAAAAGCACGCCACCGTGGGCCAGCGAAATTTCGCCCGGTTTAGGTTGACTGCCGCCCCCAACCAAAGCCACACCCGACGCGGTGTGATGCGGATTACGAAAGGGCCGCACCTGCCACTGATGAATAAAGCCCGTAACATCCTGACCACTCACCGAACGCAGGGCCGCCACTTCCAGCGCCTCGTCTTCGCTCAGCGGCGGCAGAATGGATGGCAAGCGCGACGCGAGCATGGTTTTACCCGTGCCCGGCGGCCCCACCATCAGCAAACTGTGCCCACCGGCGGCGGCAATTTCAAGCGCCCGTTTGGCCTGATGTTGTGCTTTGACATCCTGAAGATCGAGATGATGCACCGGCAGGGCGGGAAATGGCTGGCGCACACAAGGCGACAAAACTTGCCCGCCCGCCAGATGACTGCACACCTCCAGCAAGTGGCCGGCGGCAAACACTTCGGCCTGACTGGGCAAACTTGCCTCGATGGCATTTTCCCGAGGCACAAAAAGCGCTCGACCTTCGCGGCTACCGGCAAGCACTGCCGGTAATAAACCCATCACCGGACGCAAGGCACCCGACAGCGCCAACTCACCATAAAATTCCTTGCCTTGCAGCGTTTCGGCCGGAAGCTGTCCGGAAGCCGCCAAAATACCCAACGCAATAGCAAGATCATAACGCCCACCGTCTTTAGGCAAATCGGCCGGGGCCAGATTAATGGTGATACGACGGGCCGGGAATTCAAAATGGGCATTGATCAAGGCACTGCGCACGCGATCCTTGCTTTCGCGCACCGCCGCTTCAGGCAGGCCAACAATAGACAGCCCCGGCAAACCCGGCGAAAGATGCACCTCTACCGTGACAGGGGGTGCGTGCAAGCCTACCCGGGCACGACTATGAACAATGGCAAGTGACATATAACAATCGCACTCTTCAGAGGGGTATCTGTTGCTCACAGGCATGTTGATCAAGCCTTTGCTCAAGAATTCTCAACTGCTTTTCGGCCTGCTCCAACCGCAACCGCGTGCGCAGCAGAACCGCTTGTTGCAGCTCAAATTCCTCACGACTGACCAGGTTCAAGGTGCTCAGCGTTTCCTGAATCAGCGTATGCATAGAGCCCTGGAGGTCATCACGTGTGTTGGCCAGACCTTCAGGCAGAAGACGGCCAATTTTGTCATTCAGCGTATCAGCCAGTTCACGTATATCCATGAGAACGCTCCTCGGATCAAAGCAGACGGGAAAAATAAATGCGCAGCAAGTGGAACGGACAAGAGCGCCGATCTTAGCACGCTTGGTGATTTGAAACAGCCCGGCCTTAATGACGTGATTGCCGCCCGCCAGATGACTGCACACCTAATTCTTATTTTCTGGAGTTCACAATTCATCTCTGAAACGCGAAATGGCCCACGCCCAAGCTGTTGACCACGTCCTCAAGACCACGACTGCCTTCAAAAACGGTGGAACAGGAAGCTGGCTTGATCAAAGAAGGCGAAAAATACAAAGATATACAGAAAATTTCCAACTATCGGTGGGCACTCTGCCACCTTATGCTTTTTTCGTTTGATCAATTTGGCGGAAGGGCGCGAGGTGCGATGAACCGTTTGTGTCGCGACCACACTCCGCTATCCTATTTGCGGCGCGTAAACGCTTCGCAAAGAGTGACGGCGGCTGCGGTGCAGGTCGTGACAGATGTTACACTATTCTTATTGACTGATTACAACAGGACACCAACATGGCTCTAAAAATCATCGGCGCGGGTTTTGGGCGAACCGGGACTTTATCGGTATACACGGCGCTTAATACCTTGGGTTTTCCTTGTTATCACATGTTCGAGGTGCTCGAAAACAAGAACAATAAATCACATCTGGATTTTTGGCGCACAGTGGCAAATGGCAACGCAGGCACGCAGTACGATTGGGCGCAGGTGTTTGCCAATTATACGGCGGCGGTGGACAATCCGGCGTGTTGCGTGTGGCGTGAGCTTTTGCAGACTTATCCCGATGCCAAAGTGTTGCTTACTGTGCATCCCCGTGGGGCCGAGGCCTGGTATGAAAGCACCCTAGATACTATTTATTTCACCGAAACCATGTGGCAGTTCAAGGTTCTGGAATTAACGACCCCCTTCGGCAAGAAAATGGGGGAGATGTCGCGCAAGCTGATTTGGCAGCGCTCGCATAAGGGCACGATGAATGATCGCGACAAGGCGATTGCGCATTATCATCAACATATTGAGGAGGTGAAAAAGGCAGTGCCGGCGGAGCAATTGCTAATTTTTTCTGTGGATCAGGGCTGGGAACCGCTGTGTGCGTTTTTGGATGTTCCCGTGCCAGCATCAGAATTCCCTAACGTTAACGATAGAGCGGCGATCAAACAGACCATTAAAGGCATTACCCGGGGCGCTTATGTTATTGTCGGGCTGGCTGCGCTGGCCGTGGCAGGGGTGGCCTACGGCTTGATGCAGATTTTTTAGCGTAGATGAACGCCCGCTACAAGCGCTTGAGTTTATAAATTCAGAAATGAAACTGACTGGCGTACAGTGAATGCTTGCCAAATTACGCCAACAAGAAAGAGCTGATATGCGAAATACAGAATCGAAGGGTGATCAGTCGCCGACGGTCGCCGTAATCGGTGGTGGTCCGGCAGGTTTGATGGCAGCCGAGGTTTTAAGTCAGGCCGGCATCAGGGTTGCTCTGTATGACGCCATGCCGTCTGCGGGGCGAAAATTTCTGATGGCGGGCAAAGGCGGCATGAACATTACCCATTCAGAACCTTTGGAACTTTTTTTATCACGCTACGCTTCCCGTCAGTCTTCTATAAAACCCCTGCTTGATCTGTTTGGGCCTGAGGCTGTGCGGGCCTGGGTTAAAACTTTGGGTTTTGATACCTTTATTGGTTCGTCTGGAAAAGTTTTCCCGGATGAGATGAAAGCCGCGCCTTTGTTACGTGCATGGTTGCATCGTTTACGCGCCGACGGGGTAAGTTTCCATATGCGCCATCAGTGGTTGGGTTGGCATAAAGGCAATCTGCGTTTTCTGACACCCACTGGTGAACAACTCATTAAAGCCGATGCAGTGGTGTTGGCCTTGGGCGGCGCCAGCTGGCCACGACTGGGTTCCACCGGCGCATGGCTGCCGTTATTAGCGGCGTGCGGCGTTGTTATTGCGCCGCTGCAAGCGTCAAACTGCGGTTTTGATGTCGGCTGGAGTCAATTCTTTCGTGACCGTTTTGCCGGACAACCATTGAAATCGGTGCAGGTTTCTTTTACCAATAGCGCCGGAATGACTGTGTGCCAGCAAGGCGAAATGATCGTAAGCGCCGAAGGCGTGGAAGGAAATTTAATTTACAAACTTTCAGCGCCGCTTCGTGAACTGATAAACCTTAAGGGCAAGGCAGAGCTACAACTTGATCTGGCACCCGGTAGATCCAAACAGTTTTTGTTAGATAAACTCTCGGCGCCGCGTGGCAAAAATTCACTGGGCAATCATCTGCGTAAACAGTTGGGCATTGACGGTATCAAAGCAGCCTTGTTGTGGGAGCTTTTACCCAAAGAAATCATGAGCAACTCGGTGCACCTGACTGAAGCGATCAAAGCACTCCCCCTCACCCTGCGTGCGACCAGACCGATAGAAGAAGCCATTAGCAGCGCGGGTGGTGTTGCCTTTGAGGCCCTTGACGACAAATTAATGATTAAAGTTTTGCCTGGTGTATTTTGTGCGGGCGAAATGCTGGACTGGGAAGCACCCACGGGCGGTTATTTGCTGACAGCCTGTTTTGCCAGTGGTCGTGTTGCCGGCATGGGGGTGCTTTCCTGGCTGAAAAATAAAGACAGTACAATGGGCCGCATGAATTGAAAACGTGCGCGGCACAAGGTTTGGCGTGGGTTGCTATAGGCGTTCCGCTTGTTTTGCCTTATCAGCCAGAGCCGGCATCAAGGCAAAACAAGGGATGTGCAGATCAACTTAATTGTTATTAAGGAAGCTTTTTAAATGCTCTGAGCGGGAAGGATGACGCAGCTTGCGCAGCGCTTTGGCTTCGATTTGTCGAATGCGTTCCCGGGTGACATCAAACTGCTTGCCGACTTCTTCAAGGGTGTGATCGGTATTCATATCAATACCAAAACGCATACTCAGAACCTTGGCTTCACGTGCGGTCAAGCCGGCCAGCACTTCACGAGTGGCTTCGCGCAGACCGGAAATGGTTGCGGAATCGGCCGGTGATTCGATGCTTTGGTCTTCAATAAAATCGCCCAGATGCGAATCTTCATCGTCGCCAATGGGCGTTTCCATTGAAATAGGTTCTTTGGCAATTTTAAGCACCTTGCGCACTTTGTCTTCTGGCATCTCCAGACGCACACCCAGTTCTTCCGGCGTGGGTTCTCTGCCTATTTCCTGCAACATCTGCCGTGAAACACGGTTGAGCTTGTTAATGGTTTCTATCATATGCACCGGTATACGAATGGTGCGTGCCTGGTCAGCAATAGAACGCGTGATCGCCTGTCGAATCCACCACGTGGCGTAGGTAGAAAATTTATAACCACGACGGTACTCAAATTTATCTACGGCTTTCATCAGACCAATATTGCCTTCCTGAATCAGGTCAAGAAATTGCAAACCACGATTGGTGTATTTCTTGGCAATGGAGATAACAAGACGCAGGTTGGCTTCAACCATTTCCTTTTTGGCACGACGCAGCTTGGCTTCGCCGAGCGCCATGCAACGGTTGATTTCTTTTATTTCACTCAGACTCTCGACACCAACGGCTTCGATCACCTGAATCAAACGCGCCTGGCTCTTTAAAATATCAGGCCTGTACTGAACAAGCTCACTGGCGGTGCGTTTGTCCATTTTGGCAATTTGCCGGTCAAGCCATTCCAGATCGGCTTCGTTACCTGGAAAATTTTCAACAAAGTGTTTGCGCGGCATAGAGGCTTTGCGCGTGCAAAAATTCATGATGGTACGTTCTTCTTTGCGAATAAGATCCAGCGCCTCACGAACGCGTCCAACCAAGGCTTCATACACCCGCGGCACGAACTTGAATACCGAGAACAGTTCAGCCACTTCACTGCGTACAGCAAGTGTTTTTTTATGCGTAGGCCCATGTTTTTTGACCATTTGTTCGTATTTTTTATAAGCCACTCTGAGCGTATTGATACGCTCTTGGGCAAAAACAGGATCCAGGCCACCGTCAAATGCGTTTTCTTCGTCTTGCCCGCCTTCACCGTCTATTTCAACGTCATCGTCATCCAGCGCTTTACCAGCAAGAGCCATGGAATCAATCAGCTCTGGCGGAACGGCCGCGGGCGCCTGAACAGCCACATCGTCCAGATAGCCGGTGATAATGTCATTAAGGCGTTTGTCATCATCAATGCGATCAAACTGAATCAGAATATCAGACACTGCACCCGGCCATTGCGTGAGCGAGGACAGAACCTGACGCATACCATCTTCAATACGTTTGGCGATTTCAATCTCGCCCTCACGCGTGAGCAGTTCAACCGTACCCATTTCGCGCATGTACATGCGAACCGGATCAGTTGTGCGACCGGGTTCGATCTCGACTGAAGCCAACGCAGCAGCTGCTTCTTCGGCGGCAATTTCATCGGTGCTCTCCGATGAATCATTCAGTAAGAGCTCGTCAGCAGCAGGAGCATTTTCAAATACCTGAATGCCCATATCGTTAATCATGCCGATGATATCTTCCACCTGATCGGGTTCGGAAATATCTTCGGGCAAATGATCGTTTACATCGGCGTAGGTGAGAAAACCCTGCTCTTTACCTTTGGCAATAAGTTCTTTAAGCTGAGATCGACGTTGTTTCTGTTCAGATGAATTATCATTCATTTAGCTTGCACTCGCGGTGTTTGAGCGTTGTACTTTCTCATGATTCAAATTAGCCGATAATTTTAACATGCGCTTGGTCAATTCTCCAGCGGCTTGATTTCGGCTTCTTGCATCTTGAGGTGTAAGGTCTTTTTTAATTCAAGTAATTCTCTTAGTTTTGAGCCATCTTTCGAACCGCTGCTGCGATCCATTGCAATCTGATTTTGAATCAGCCGTGAAATATGCAGTTTTCTTAACTGATGCAGCGCTTCGCTTATTTCCAATTCGGCATGGCTGTCACACAACAAAAACTCTTGTGCCGCCAAACCCGCAAGTGTATTTCCTTCACGGGTATCGTGCCAATGCCCTAACAGTGCGGCAGTACTCATTGTTGGCATTTTTTTAAAACACTCCAGCACGGCAATCAGCAGGTTCGTATGCGGTAAATCCACGTCCCTTAATTCATTTGGCATTGCTATTAATTGGGCTTGCTGGGGCAATTGCAACAGTAAGCGAATTATTCTATGGGTCAGCGCAAGCGACTGCACATCCTCTGCGGGCACACTATTTTCTTGCCCGGCAAATTTGTTTCTGTTGGGAACCTGATTGTTTACAACCAGTGTGGGCTTGCGAGCTACAGCGGCGGGATGAGCACCCTCGACGACCGTTTCTTTGTTTTTACCTTCGTGCTGCAATTGCTGTTTGAGCGTTTGGCTATCTATTCGTGTTAATTCGGCCAGATGCTCAATCATGAGTTCCTGAAGAAATCCTCCAGGAAGTCTCGCCAACTGGGGCAAGGCAAGGGTCGCCATACGCGACCGACCATCCATAGAAGAAAGATCCAGATCTTCACTTAAGTGGGCAAATAGAAATTCACTGATAGGTTGCGCTTTGTCTATCCGTGCATTGAATAATTCCTTACCCTCTTTGCGAACCAGGGTGTCGGGATCTTCTCCTTCAGGCAAAAACAGAAAACGCACTTGCCTGCCGTCCTTGAGGCAAGGGATGACTACGTCGAGCGCTCTTGCGGCGGCTTTACGGCCTGGGTCATCACCATCAAAACAAAAAATCAATTCGGGCACGTGACGAAACAGACGCTCCAAATGCGCCGTCGATGTTGCGGTACCTAACATGGCCACAGCAAAACGGATGTGGTGTTGCGCAAGCGCAATCACATCAATGTAACCTTCGACGATGAGAATTTTTTTGAGCTTCTGTTTGGCCTGCAGAACCTCGAACAAGCCATAAAGTTCGTTACTTTTTTGAAAGAGCGGTGTTTCAGGTGAATTGAGGTATTTGGGTTTGTCGTCACCTAGAACCCGACCACCAAAGGCAATGGTTCGTCCACGCTGGTCTCGAATCGGAAACATGATGCGATCACGAAATCGGTCATAAAAACGGTCTTCTTTCTGAACGAGAAGCCCCGCTTCCAGAGCATCATTTAACTCTTTATTGCTATGAACCAGCGCTGTTTTGAGATTATCCCAACCCTCCGGGGCATAACCCAGCCCAAACTCTTTGGCGATAAGGTTTGTAATCTGGCGTTTCTTTAAATATTGGGTGGCACGTTGATGAACAGACGGATTGCTCAGTTGTTCACTGTAATACTGCTGGGCTTGTGCCAACATCTCATACAGGTGACGCGTAGTCTGCGCCCGCTGCTGACTGGAATGAGGCTCGCTGGGAAGCGCAAGACCGGCTGCCTGCGCCAATACAGACACCGCATCAACAAAGTGTTTGTGTTCGTAATCACGCAAAAATGAAATCGCATTACCATTGGCGCCACAACCAAAACAATAATAAAACTGCTTATCAGGGCTTACGGTAAATGAAGGTGTTTTTTCTTTATGGAAGGGACAACAGGCAGAAAAGTTTTTGCCACTGCGCTTTAAAGGAACTCTGGCGCTAACAAGCGCAACCAGATCGGTGCGAGCAAGCACTTCCTCAATAAAGTCATCTGGTAAGCTATGATGGGCCATGCATGCAAGGTCAGTCGAGTAATGGAGTGAGTACTCGTAATCCGTAATAAAACCTACGCTTACTTAACCGGAAACCGGACGTTTAATTGAGCAGTTTTTTAACCAACACACTGACTGCTCCGATATCAGCACGCCCCTGAAGGTGCGGCCTGAGTTCGGCCATGATTTTACTCATGTCTTTTATGCCACTCGCTCCTGTTTTGCTTATGGCAGTTCTGATCATGGACTCAATTTCGTCTTCTGAAAGTGCTTGGGGCAGAAATTCCTGCAATATCGCAATTTCATTCGTTTCGACTTGAGCAAGATCCTCTCGACCCGCCTCCTGATATTGACGAACTGACTCACGGCGCTGCTTGACCATTTTATCAATGATCTGCAAAGCACGCGTTTCATCTACATCAATGCGTTCATCAACTTCAACTTGCTTGAACGCGGCCAGAGCCATACGAATAACCCCCAAGCGTTCTTTTTCCTTGGCACGCATGGCCATTTTCATGGCCTCGTTAAGGGCAAGTTTGATCGTAGAGTCCGACATGATTACACCGCTTCCTTCAGGCTGGAGGCAAAACAGGATCTATGCATGACTATAAAAAATCATGTACACCCCGTATGGGGTTTAGTACAAACGCTTGCGACGTGTATGATCTTTTGAACTTTTTTTCAGGTGACGTTTAACGGCTGCAGCTGCTTTGCGCTTACGCACTTGTGTGGGCTTTTCAAAAAACTCGCGACTACGAACATCAGCCAAAACACCTGCTTTTTCGCATGCGCGCTTGAAACGCCGTAAAGCAATATCAAACGGCTCGCCCTCTTTTAACTTGATTTGTGGCATTAAATCGTACCTATCGTGCTTAAAATTCTTGGATTATGTTAACCGGAAGCATCTAACTATAGCCCAATTCCAAAGCACGCAAGCGCACCCGAAACCGGTCAGAAATAGATAAGGGCGGCAATTCTAATCCTTTGGGATAATAATTGTAAAGCCCTATAACGAAGTGGGTTAGAATCAGCGTTTTATTCATTCACTTGGTCCATTGGAGAAACAGTCTCTTGAAACAGACCGTGCAACGGGTTCTCGGCATCGAAACGTCCTGTGACGAAACCGGTATTGCGATTTATGAGCAAGGAAAAGGCATTATTGCTGAGGCCTTGCACAGTCAGATCAAATTGCATGCGGAGTATGGCGGTGTCGTTCCGGAACTCGCCAGTCGTGATCACATTTGCAGAACTCTGCCCCTGATTCGACAAGTGTTTTCTCAAGCACAACTCCCCCTGGGCGCAGTTGATGCGGTTGCTTATACCGCAGGACCGGGATTATTGGGCGCGCTGCTCGTTGGCGCCTCATTGGGACGCAGTCTGGCGTATGGATGGAATGTGCCGGCCATAGGTGTTCATCATATGGAGGGGCATTTGCTTTCTCCTTTGTTAGAAGATAATCCTCCTGACTATCCCTTTGTTGCACTTTTGGTCAGCGGCGGACATACACAACTCATCTGCGTAGAACGTTACGGCATATACAAAATTCTGGGCGAATCAGTGGATGATGCCGTCGGCGAAGCCTTTGATAAAGTGGCCAAAATGTTTGGCCTGGCCTACCCGGGCGGACCGGAAGTAGCCAGACTGGCCGCTCAAGGCAATCCCACGCGTTTTGTATTTCCACGCCCCATGATTGACAGACCTGGTCTGGATTTTAGTTTCAGCGGAATAAAAACCAGCGTTTTTAATACCTTGCTAAAACTTGGTGGCACACCTCAACGGGCTTACGAAGAAGGCGTCGGACTTGATCAGCAAACCTGCGCCGACATATTAGCCGGATTTCAATGGGCTGTTGTGGATACCTTGTTAATCAAGTGTCAAAGGGCTTTGGCCCACACCGGTTTTTCACGACTCGTGGTTGCAGGTGGCGTAAGCGCCAATCAACTGTTGCGCTCAAGACTGACCAAAGAACTGAATAATGCAGGTCAGCATGTGTACTTCCCTTCGCCAGCGCTAAGTACCGACAATGGCGCCATGATCGCTTTCGCTGGTTATTTGCGCTTACAGCAGGAAAAGCCCAATTCAGATTTGTCAATCAAGGCACGAGCTCGGTGGCCATTGACTAACATTAACCCCGAATAACACCTTGCTTTTATTAATGCCTAATACGCTCTATGTAAGCCCATGTGTACGTCTGTTACGCCTGATTGTTCGTTATGTTACCAATTGTTATCACACTGGCGATTTATCATTAAAAAAATAATAATTTTCAATGTGTTAATTAACATGAGGCTCTACCCTCCCTATTCGCGCATCATTTTTGACCTATGCTACACTTTCAATAAGGTTGTTTTTTGAACAGTCGCACACTTATCAAAAGCGCCAAAATAAACAACAAACGAGGTGTTATATGGCCATTGTAGCGAATACCCCAAGCAAAGCGGCTAAAAACCGCATTTTAACGATAGACAAGGTTGGGTTCCCCTTAAAATTTATAGTCTGCATGGCCTTGTTAGTAATAGGCATCATGGGCGCTTATCGTTGGTATCTGGTCAACTACTCATTTACCGTGGGGCTCGATTATTTTGAACCGCAATTTCAAACTTATTGGATGAGTTTGTTTTATACCCAACTCGCCGTGATAGGCACGGTAACCATAGCAGGTTTGATAGGGTTATGGTCCACTCGCGAAAAAAATCTGCAAGACATTTCTGCGGCAGAAGAATTGCAGCGCTACTTTTATGTATTCGGCATGCTGGCCGTTGTAGCCGGGTTATTCGTAATTGGGCTTGAAGTCTTTGCCGAGTCAGACGCCGCCTGGCATCAAGTGACTGTGCGCGATACCGATTTTACACCCACCCATATAGTACTGTTTTATTTTATCGTGCCTGCATTCGTGGGAATGTTATTGATGGCAGCACTGTGGTTGCATACACGTTTACCCGATTTTGCCAACAGAGTTTCATTACCCATGCTATTGATTGTAATGGGACCCATGTTGATTATGCCTAACCTGGGTTTTAACGAATGGGGCCACACCTTTTTCTATGCTGAAGAACTGTTCGCTGCACCTGTGCATTGGGGATTTGTCGTATTAGGCTGGGCTTTCTTTGGCATTACCGGCTTACTTGCACAGTGTCTGCACAGAGTAATAACGCTGACC
Organism: Pseudomonadales bacterium; assembly: GCA_036802845.1. GTDB lineage: Bacteria > Pseudomonadota > Gammaproteobacteria > Pseudomonadales > UBA3067 > DAIRVL01. Next base: position 11,089 of record DAIRVL010000070.1, read on the forward strand.
AAGCTCAAGCCTTCGTTAATTAATAAATAATTGCTTTTCTTGCCGCCGTTTTATCTTTGAATAAATCGGCGGTTTTTTATTTTCTGATGAGTTTTTCACTGACAAGACGAAAAACCTCTTCCCGATAAACAATCGATTCATTCACCAAGTGATGCCTGGCACCCTGAACATAATAAACACTGGGCTGATGAAACTTGTTTTGAATAAATGCGATATTGGTTTCGGCATCCACTGTTTTATCTTGTGTACCCTGGATGACACAGGGACTGTACATTGAAGGCGCCTTGTTTTCCATTTTTTTGATCCACTGGTTTAATGCCCCCACCCAGGAGACACTCAGATGCGGGCTTTGCAGGGGATCACGGTAACGAACAAAGTCAATAAACGCAGCATCATGCGAACTGGCACCAAAACCACGCTTCACCTTTTGCGTAAACAATCGCATCAGATAATAAGTCAGACGGTTTTTTCTCCATTCGTACGGATGAAAAAGTGGTGCCAGCAACAGAGACTGATCAAAGACATTCGGTAAATCGTTCTCTGCCAGTGAAAGTAAATAATCCATCAAGATCGCCCCTCCCGTGCTTTGAGCAATAGCATGCCAAGGAGAGGGAAGATGCCCTTTGGCTAGTTGCAGACAAACCGTGAGTGCTTCCAGGTAATCATTAAAATCATCAATAACGGCTCTGGGGCCTGTAGATAAACCATGCCCCGGCAGATCATAAATCAGCACGGCAAAACCCAGGCCGAGAACATGATTAATCAAGTGCTTATACAAACCCGAATGGTCATAATACCCGTGAAAAAGAAAGACCGTGCCCTTGGCTGCTACAGGCAGATAGGTATGCACAATGACTTTGCCGCCCAGCACCTGAAAAAAACCCAGATTATGCTGAACATCGGGGTGACTGTCTGCAAAGTTGAGCCCGTAGTAGCGCGCGTACTGCATTGTTTCCGGCGACAAGGGACAATGGGCTGAAAAATCCATTTCCGGAATATGCTTCAGCAGCGTATTGGCATCAAAAAGCGGTAACATCACTCACCCTTGCAGTCAAAGCGATGCATCCTGGCAGCGCTGAATTAATTTATTTTTGGATCAAGCTC
>DAIRVL010000071.1:0-12162 GCA_036802845.1 Pseudomonadales bacterium
TCACATCCACGCACACGGTTGCATTTTGCAGATACCCATCAATAACCGTGCCTGACGATGATATGACGTCATTATCACTGCATCCGCTCGCACCTAATACCAGTGCTGCCGTGGCTGATCCTACCAATGTAAAAAGCGCCGATTTTTTAAAAATAGTCATGGCTTCACGTTCCTGTGAGAATAATTATTAGCGTTTAAAAAAAACAAAAAACTGCCTTTTGGATTCTAGCAGACTATAAAAATTTCACCTGAATATTTTAATTCAAGCCCTCATATAAAAATTATTACCAAGACACCTTGGTTAAATTAAATTGAAATTATACCGATCGACGTCTACTTTACTAAAACATAAAAAATTAATTGGGCGCATGGTCAATACAATTTCAAATTCCAATAAAATTAATTTTCTGACTTTGTGTCTCTTTCTGTTGTTGCCAGAACACAGCTTAGGTGAAGATCATGACGGTCTTTCATTGCAGGGTTATTCCGGATTAATCAATACCCCTCACGCATTCACAACAACACACGGCGTAATTTCTACGCACTATTCAAACCAGGTCGAAATTGATCATGCCATTGCTGACAACAACAACCTTGTTACATCAATTGGCATTTTGCCTTTTGCTGAAATTGGCGGTCGAATTGCCTGGTTTGATACTCAGCGTCACTGTTATAGCAGCGATTGTAAATTACGTGACTTGTCAGCCAATATTAAAATCAGAATGCCTTTTATTCCTGAAGACCTCTTTTCTGTCGCTGTTGGTCAGCAAGATATCGGCGGTCAAACAAATACCTTTGCCACGCGTTATGTCGTAGCAAGCAAATCGTTAGACTATATTGATCTTAGCTTTGGCTGGGGGCAAAAACTTTCACACCATACCACGCATTTAGACGGTTTTTTCTCCGGCATTGAATACAAAGCTGTGCCATGGGCGCATTTAATTATTGAAGACGATTCACAAAATATTAATTTAGGGCTACGACTGATCACGCCTGAAAATTACCTGCCTTATTCTGCCAGGATGCAAGCTGGCCTGGTGCTACATCAGTTTGATCGTAACAGTACACAGAACAATGCCAGCGCAGCAGACAAACCCTATTTTACACTGGGCCTGCAAATTCCACTGGGCAAATCCTCGTCGCCTGTGATTCATAACGACAATGCACACAATACACCACAAATCAACAACACCTCATCGACACCCAAAGAACAAACCTTATCGAACCCGCCGCAGCAATTACCCAGCACACTGCGTGACGATGATGATATTTTAAAAACAATTTTTAAATCATTAAACGAAACTGGATTCGAACGCGTGCGTGTTGGCACACTGTTGTCGCATAACGAAAATGAAATCGTTATCACCTTTGAAAATACCCTTTATAGTCACAATGAATTAGATGCCATTAATAAGGCTGTTTCTATTATCAAAACACAGGCTGAAAATCATTATCAACATGCGCTATTTATCCTGAAAAAAGAGGGTTTAAGCATTTATCATCTACGCATTGATCTCGCCGATGAAAAATCAGAAAGTGGCGCACAACAGTACAGCCAAATAAAACTACGCTCATCGGGTTACGGCACAACAGAAAATGCCATCCATTGGCACTACAGCGATACCCGTTTTAACTATCTAAAACCAAGAATAACCTTGTCTCCTGCGCTTTCAAGCGCGGTCGCTACGGAGTTCGGCGTCTGGGATTATTCGGCTGCGCTTGATATAGGCGCTTCAGTTGCCTTGTGGCCTGGTGCGAGCCTACGTTTAAACTACACCGAAGCCTTGGATCAAAGTGATGATTTTGATGTGTCGGGTGTTTTCTCTGCCAAGCGACAACGTAGTGCGATGAAAAACTACGGCATTCAACAATCACTGAAAATTTTTCCCCAATTATTTTCTAGCACCTTTATAGGATTGAGTAATTACAATTACCTCAGTGTTATTAACGAAACGGCATTTTTTTCTCACAAGGGCCAGCACAAAGTCTCCTTACTGGCGGGGACTTATGAAGACAAATACCAAAGCAATATTCTGTTTACTAGTTATGTTGGCCAATACCGCTATTATTTGCCTCTATATAACCTGTCAGCCACAATTTCAGCCGGGCAGTTTTTTGAACAAGACACCGGTTATCGCCTCGATTTCAAATTCTGGTTTGAGGACAAGGCCATCACCTTGTTTTACAAAAATACCGGCGCCCAATTTTTGGGACTGAGCATTAGCACCCCACTGACAACCAAAAGAGCACTCTCGACTCCATGGATGCAACTCAATGGAAATAACCATTGGACCTATTCCTTGCAGACACAAACAGGAAACGAACGTAATACGGTCAATTTTGGCTCAGCGATTTTTCCTTTTTTGCCCGGCCAACAGGATCATTTATTATTCAATGAAGACAGGCTCAATCCGCTCTATCTAATCAAAAATGAACAGCGCATAAGGAACAGCGACTAAGCTTGGCAATTGAACGGCGCACACAGGTTTCCTAAATTTGAATCAGCAACTACACTAAAAATCGGTTGCCGCCTGTTCAGGGTGTTTCAATAGATTATAAAAACAACACACATTGATTACACCGGAATATTACTCAAGTGGGTAACGGACGCCGTTGAAATGGATTTTACCTTTGGATATTAGTTGAAATAAAACATGGGGTTCGTCTGTGACTTATTTAATTGAACGACTTCTTAGTGCACCGAGGTTATTTAAACAAATGCTGATGATTGGCAGCGATTTTGTTTTGCTTTCATTTGCAATTGTGCTGGCCTTTTCTCTTCAGGCACATTCCGTTTTATTTTCTCTTGATGCATCCCTGGCGAGCATTATTTTCGGTACTACATTCACGAGCATCTACTTTTTTTCTCGTTTGGGTTTATACCATGCGGTCATCCGTTTTATGAGTCATGAAGCGCTGTTTACCGTGTTTAAGGGTGTTTGCATTTCAAGTGTAATTCTGGCCGTTTTTATGGTTTTTATTAAACCGGAATTATCATTCGATTCAGTTGTGATTTATTTCAGCATCACCTTGTGTTTAATCGGATACACGCGCCTGAGTATTCGCCAATTAATTTCCAGAAAAACCGCCAAAACAAAAATCAATGTGGCCATTTACGGTGCGAATGAGGCGGGTCTCGCATTGCTTGCAAGTTTAAGACAGAGCTCGATTTATAATCCCGTTATATTGGTGGACGAAAGAACACTGATTCGAAATATTCGATATAACGGCATTAAAGTGCGCTCGCCAAAATCCTTACCCGCATTAATACCGCAATACGCTATTAAACAAGTACTGCTCGCCATGCCGACGATGACCAGCGAACGAAAAAAACAAGTCATAGAACAACTCGAACCCTTATGCGTGCGAGTGCGTACTATTCCTGCAATGGAAGATTTGCTTTCAGGCGCTCAGAAAATCGAACACCTGGAGGATATTAAAGTTGAAGACCTGCTCGGTCGCGCACCCGTCAAACCCATTCCTGAATTGCTGCAACACTGTATTCAAGACCAAACGGTGCTTGTCACCGGCGCAGGGGGGTCTATAGGTGCTGAATTGTGCCGTCAGATTTTACGCCAACAACCCTCAACGCTGATTCTGCTCGAACGTTGCGAAGAAGCGCTTTATCAAATTGACATGGAATTAAAAAAATACGTCACGACACATCAAATCAATACCGAGGTAATTCCTTTATTGGGCTGTGTACAAAACAAATTGCGTCTTGGCGCTATTTTTAACAGCTATACAATTGATACGGTTTACCACGCCGCCGCCTACAAACATGTCCCGCTGATTGAGTACAACATCAATGAAGGCGTTAGAAACAATGTATTTGGCACCTATCAAACAGCACTCGCAGCCCAAGAGTCCGGGGTAAAGAATTTCGTTCTTGTTTCAACGGACAAAGCCGTACGACCGACCAATATCATGGGCGCCTCAAAACGTCTGGCTGAACTGGTTTTGCAGGCGATGGCTCAAAGCAAATCAGGCACACGCTTTTCCATGGTGCGTTTTGGCAATGTTTTAGGCTCATCAGGTTCAGTGGTGCCCTTGTTTATCAAACAAATCGCTGAGGGAGGCCCTGTTACCGTAACACACCCCGAAGTCATCCGATATTTCATGACCATTCCCGAAGCCTCGCAACTGGTGATACAGGCCGGCGCCATGGCCAAAGGTGGTGATGTGTTTGTATTGGACATGGGCGAGCCGGTAAAAATTACCGATCTTGCCCACTCCATGATCAGGCTGCATGGGCTCACCATTAAAGATAAAAATCATCAAGAAGGTGATATTGAAATCCAATACAGTGGTCTGCGCCCGGGTGAAAAACTTTTTGAGGAATTGCTTATTGGTTCGAATGTGAGTGCGACAAATCACCCTAAAATAATGCGCGCGAACGAGCGCTGTCTGAACCTTGCGCAAGTGGAACAAATACTGTCAAAACTCACCCTTGCACTGGAGAAGTGTGATTGCAAGTGCGTCAGGGAAATACTGCTTAAAGCAGGCACAGACTATACCGGTTCGGACTGTATCAACGATTTAGTCTGGAATTCAGCCAAACACGCCATCAGCGTGGCCAATGATGCAGTCGATATGCCGGTCACCTCCTTTGCCATGTAACACCCTTTAACGCCTTTTGCTGTTTTACCCACCCGCTTTCATGGTTTGTACGGACATATTAATGGTATTATCACCGCCTTCGTACAACCCTACCTATCACAGTCAAAGTCTATGGATTCCAAAACTATTCTTGTCACAGGCGGTGCCGGTTTTATTGGTTCGGCGCTAATTCGTTTTTTGATTCAGCACAGTCCCCACCACATTATCAATGTTGATGCGCTGACCTACGCGGGCAATCTGGAATCGCTTGTTAGCATCGAACAAAGTTCGCGTTATATTTTTGAAAAAGCCGATATTTGTGACCGCATTGGCATACAAAGCATTTTTAAGCGCCACCAGCCCGATTGGGTGATGCATTTGGCGGCAGAGTCACATGTTGACCGCTCCATTGAAGGGCCGCTCAATTTTATTCAAACCAATGTCATGGGCAGCGGTGTATTACTTGAAGCCGCGCGTGATTACTGGAATACGTTACCAAACGAGCGTGCAGCTCAGTTTCGTTTTCACCATATTTCAACCGATGAAGTCTATGGCACTTTAGGCAACGAGGGATTCTTTCTCGAAAACACGCCTTACAGTCCAAACTCCCCTTATTCGGCCAGCAAAGCCGCGTCCGACCATTTGGTGAGAGCCTGGCATCACACCTACGGCCTGCCTGTGCTGATTACCAACTGCTCGAACAACTACGGCCCGTATCAATTTCCTGAAAAACTGATTCCGCATATTATTCTCAATGCCCTCAGCGGCAAGCCTTTACCTATTTATGGTGATGGTTGTCAGATACGCGACTGGTTGCATGTCGAAGACCATGCACGCGCACTCTATACGGTAGCCAGTCAGGGACAGATCGGAGAAACCTATAATATTGGCGGGCATAACGAGTTGCGTAACATTGATGTGGTCAAACATATTTGCACCTTACTTGAAGAACTGGCACCCGACAAACCCAAAGGACTCTCAAGCTATGCGTCGCTGATCACCTTTGTCACCGACCGCCCGGGGCACGACACACGCTACGCGATAGATGCCAGCAAAATTAAAAACACGCTGAACTGGCAGCCCGAAGAAACCTTCAGCACTGGCCTGCGTAAAACGGTTTCATGGTACCTCGAAAATAAAACCTGGTGGCAGCGTGTACTTTCGGGTGATTATAAACTTGAACGTCTGGGACAAAAATAAAAACGCCTGCTCACCTGCCGGCCCACGTCCATTGTTAATACATACGGTTAAAACATGACTACACACTACAAAGGCATTATTCTCGCAGGCGGTTCAGGGACACGTCTGCACCCCCTGACCCTCGCGGTATCAAAACAGATGTTACCCATCTACGACAAGCCCATGATTTATTATCCCTTGTCGGTGCTGATGCTGGCCGATATCCGGGACATATTAATCATTTCAACCCCGCACGATTTACCAAAATTCCAGGAACTTTTAGGTGATGGCAGTCAATTTGGCTTGTCACTCAGTTATGCCGAACAAGCCAGTCCCGATGGACTTGCCCAGGCCTTTCTGATTGGCGAACAATTTATCGGCAAGGACAATGTCTGCCTGATTTTGGGTGATAACATTTTTTATGGTCAGCACTTTACCGCAAAACTCAAAGAAGCCGTTAACAAGCAGCAGGGAGCGACTGTGTTTGGTTATCACGTTAATGATCCCCAACGATTCGGGGTTGTTGAGTTTAACGAACAAGGACAGGTGCTGAGTATTGAAGAAAAACCCAAACACCCCAAATCCAACTACGCTGTCACCGGTCTTTATTTTTATGACAACGAAGTTGTGGACATTGCCAAACAAATCAAACCCTCCGCACGGGGTGAGCTGGAAATCACCGACGTCAATCGCGCCTACCTTGAAAAACAACGCTTGTCTGTGCAAATTCTGGGACGCGGTTTTGCCTGGCTCGACACCGGCACCCATGATTCACTGCTGGAAGCCAGCCAGTTCGTACAAACCGTTGAGCACAGACAAGGGCTCAAAGTGGCCTGTCTTGAAGAAATCGCCTACCAGCAAGGCTGGATTGATCATCATCAATTGGCAACCAAAGCAGAAATGCTGAAAAAAACCGGTTACGGCCACTATCTGAAAAAAATTCTCGACGGTTACAAATAAAATGCGCGTAATAGATACCGACATTCACGATGTTAAAATTATTGAACCCAAGGTCTTCGGTGACGAAAGAGGTTTCTTTCTGGAAACCTTTCAAGCCAGACGCTACCAGGAAAACGCAGGAATCAATCTGACCTTTGTGCAGGACAATTATTCACGCTCCACAAAAGGCGTGCTCAGAGGCCTGCATTTTCAGAAAAACAAAGCCCAAGGCAAGCTCGTCAGAGTCGTTAGAGGCGAAGTATTTGACGTTGCGGTAGACATTCGCACAAATTCCCCCACCTTTGGTCGCTGGGTCAGTGTGATTCTTTCCGAAGAGAATAAACGACAGTTCTGGGTGCCGCCCGGTTTTGCGCATGGATTTGTTGTGTTATCCGACAGCGCCGACTTCGAATATAAATGCACCGATTATTATGATCCAAGTGATGAAGGCTGCCTGATCTGGAATGATCCAACATTGGCCATCACCTGGCCTCTTGATAAACCCGTACTTTCAGCGAAAGATCAAGCCGGTTTACGCTTCGATGAATTTAAAAAGAGCCTCGAATGAAACTCTTACTTAGCGGTGCCCATGGCCAGGTGGGCTGGGAATTTACCCAACGTTGCCAACACAGCACTCACCAATTAATCGCCCTCGGTTCAAATGAACTGGACATTGGTGATCAGCGCCAGGTAGAAAATGTCATCACCTTGCACGCGCCGGATATTGTAATCAATGCCGCCGCGTATACGGCGGTTGATAAAGCAGAAAACGAAGCCGAACACGCCTTTCGTGTTAATCGTGATGGCCCAGCCCACCTTGCCGAGGTATGCAAAAAACTGAGCATCCCCCTGTTTCACATTTCAACCGACTATGTTTTTGATGGTAAAAAAGTTTTTGATGGTAAAAAAAACAGCGCTTATGCCGTGGATGATGCGGTGAATCCTCAAAATGTCTACGGCGCCAGTAAATGGGCGGGCGAAGAACAGGTACGAAAAATTTTACCCAAACACATTATTCTTCGAACCAGTTGGGTATTTAGCAGTCACGGTAATAATTTCGTTAAAACCATGCTCCGACTCGGTCAGACACGTAACGAATTAAATGTTGTTGCCGATCAAAGAGGCGCGCCCACCTCGGCGGCGAGCATTGCACGCTGCCTGCTTGAATTATGTCAGCGCTACGAACACACACATGACTTGCCTTGGGGCACTTACCATTTCACTGGCACGCCTGAGAGCACATGGTTTGATTTTGCCCGGATTATTTTTAAAGAAGCCTTAAATACGGGTTTAATTGATCACCCGCTTGCTGTTCACCCCATCACAACAGCAGAGTATCCAACACCGGCATCACGCCCACAAAACTCGTTGTTAGACATGCAAACGACGCTGAACCGTCTACAGATTACAGCGCCGTTGTGGCAGGACGATCTCCTCGACGTTTTGCGCACACTCAAAAACACACAGTGAGTTTGCGATAACGCCAGCATACCTTGCTCTGCGTGTTTTTCAGGCTGCTTGTGATGCCTTTATTTCCGACAGCCCAGTTTGTTGCAGACTCAAACGCCACAGATTTTCTGCCACATCTTCGTTATAACTTTCTTTAGATGAGCCGGTGGCTTTGTGCCCCCTGTAATATTTTCCATTCATGATTTCCACCTCAGGCGACGAGGCAAGATAAATCGGCAGCTCAGCGCCTTTTTTGGGTGATTTCATAAAGCGTTTGATAAACGCAGGGGTTGAGCCAATGTTTGATCCAATCACACCCGGATGCAGACAATTAACGGTCACACCCGTTCCCTGCAAACGCCAGGCAAGCGAATAGGTAAACATCGTATGCGCCAACTTGGACATGGCGTAGGTTTTAAAAGGTCCAAATTTTTTCTCGGCCTGAAGATTGTCAAATTCGATATCAGTCATCGAGTGCATTTTGGAGGTGACATTCACGATGCGTGCCGGCTTGCTGGCTTGCAGTTTGTCGAGTAATAAATGCGTTAACAGAAAAGGGCCCAGATGATGAACCGCATATTGACGCTCATACCCCTCGGACGTTAATTCTCTTTTAGACAACATCACCCCCGCATTATTGATCAGCACATGCAAGTGTGGGTAGGAGCGATTGACCTGTTCCGCCAGTTGCCGCACCGAACTCATTAATGAGAGATCAGCAAACAGCAAATCAACCTGCGAATTGCCTGTTTCCTTGATTATTTTCTGTTGTGCCGCAAAACCTTTTGTTTGATCCCGGCACACCATAATCACCTCGGCACCCAGTGCGGCCAGGCCCTTTGCTGTTTCATAGCCTATTCCTGAATTGGCACCTGTGATCAGACAGGTTTTACCTGACATAACATTTGATTTCATAGTCAGCTCCTTTATGTACATTCTCCCAGCGAGGGAGAAACGAGGTTTTTATTATTTTTATTCGTAAAACACGCCCCAAAGGCCTGTTTTTGTATCATGAAACTACAGGTATGGCGCGGCTTCTTTCCATACACGAGATGTTGTACGCCAGATTGCGTGCAATGTCACGATAGCTGTGACTGATCGCGCCCTCAGGATCAGCAATCACCGTAGGACGCCCACCATCGGCCTGTTCCCTGATTGACAGTGCCAGCGGTAAGGAACCCAGCAGCGGGGCATTGTATTCTGCCGCGATTCTCCTTCCCCCTTCAGCACCAAAAATATGCTCAGAATGACCGCAGGCACTGCAGGTGTAAACACTCATGTTTTCCACCACACCCAAGACCGGAATAGTTACTTTGGCAAACATTTCTATCGCTTTGCGGGCATCGAGCAAGGCAATGTCCTGAGGTGTGGTGACAATAACGGCGCCTGTCACCGGAATATTTTGCGCCAGCGTCAACTGAATATCCCCTGTTCCGGGCGGCAAATCTATCACCAGATAGTCCAGCTCATCCCAGCAGCTTTGCTGAAACAACTGCAATAATGCACCACTGACTTTGGGGCCACGCCACACAACCGGGGTATTTTCGGTAATCAAATTCCCCATGGAGAGCGACTGCACACCATGCTGCTCAATGGGTTTTAAATACGTGCCATCGATCATTTCGGGGCGCGTGGCCGGATCAATACCCAGCATCATGGGAATGCTCGGGCCATGGATATCGGCATCAAGAATACCAACGCGCGCGCCTTCCACCGACAAGGCCAGCGCGATATTCACTGCCGTGGTGGATTTACCCACACCCCCCTTGCCTGAGGCCACCGCAATGATATTTTTGATTTTCTGAAACAAGGGCTTTTGTGAGAGCACTTGATGCGCCACAATTCTGGATGTCACATCAACAGTTACCGTATCCATCCCTTGCACTTGAGCAAGTGCCAAGGACAAGTCTTTGACAATTTTTGATTTGATGCCTTTGCAGGGGAAACCAAATTCAATAAAAACCTTACAGCCCTTCGGCATCATGTCCACTTTCCAGACACACTGCATGTTTTGCAAGGTTCTGTTCATACCCGGCACAGAATAAGCGGCCACTAACGATTCAACTGCATGTTGCTTGTTATTTCCCATAGTTATCACCCTTGGTTAATTCGCTTAAGTGCCCTTGGGCAACCAGACTAATCACCTTTGCTATGACTTCAATTTCAACGGGCTTTGTCAGAAAATAATCCATGCCCGCCAAATAGGCTTCCTGCTTCTTTTCTTCAAAAGCATGCGCACTGAGCGCAACAATAGGCAAACGCGCTTTGTGTTTATCGAGATAATCAAGTGCGCGTATTTGACGCGTTGCTTCTATGCCATCCATCACAGGCATTTCACAATCCATAAAAATCATATCAATAGTGTCGGGATGTGCTTGTAGATAATCAAGCGCTTCCTGACCGTTAGTAACCAATGCAAAGTCTATATTTAACAAGTTCAGAACACCTTCAATAACCGCCTGGTTAATCTCATTATCCTCCACAATCAACACACGAAAATTTACACACAAATTTTCATCAAGCACACTCTTCACATGAACGAGATCAATCGTGTTATTGGGATGCAATAACAGCGAAAGAAGTTTATGGATCAACAGCGGTTTTTCGATAATATAATCGATATGTTCATAGCTTTTTCTTTGAGGAAACTGCAGTACAGTAAGTTCATCCAGCAAAATAAGTTTGACTGCATGCGCCTCTTTTAGCGAAGAAATTTCATCCAGAATACGCGCGCCATTCCCTGCTGCAAACTTTTCATCCACAAGCACAGCGCAAACTGGATCGTCTACAGTAGCTGCCAACAAGCGGGATTTTATGCTTTCTTTTGATTTTACAAACTCAACATCCACCCCGTAATAACGCAAGGCTTTTTGCACAAACACACTTCGAGTTCGGGAACTATCGGCCAGAATAATACGTTTACCTATGAGTTCTTCGTAACCCAAAGGAATACTTCCCGCTGATTCATTGACGTTAACAGGCAGAGTAAACCAGAATGTTGAGCCAAAATTCTCCGCACTGTCGACACCAATGTCCCCACCCATCAGCCTGAGCATACGACGACAAATCGCCAGACCCAGACCACTGCCACCATATTTGCGTGTTGTACTGGCATCGACCTGGGAAAAAGAATCAAATAAATGGAGCTGTTTTTGCGGTGAAATACCTATACCGGTATCAATAACCTCGAACTTTATGCTGAATTCAGACAGGCTTTGATAATTTTTTGTAACGACCAAGTGCACTTCGCCTGCTTCAGTGAACTTAAACGCATTACCCAGTAAATTAATCAGCACCTGTTTGATTCGTGTTGGATCGGCTGAAATATCCGGTGGTAACGAAGGATCAATGTATACAATCAGCTCAATGCCCGATTGCGCCGAACGCAAGGCAAACAATGACACCGCTTCACTGATAAGATGCTCAAGGTTAAATCTTAAGTTTTCGATCTCCATTTTTCCGGCTTCAATTTTGGAATAATCCAATACATCATTGAGCACCGCCAACAAAGAACGACTGGAGTTACGAATGCTATTAAGAAAACGTGCCTGATCCTGACTCAATGCTGTAGTACCCATAAGCTCTGCCATACCTAATACACCATTAAGCGGTGTACGTATTTCATGACTCATTGTGGCAAGAAATTCACTTTTAGCTCGACTGCCCGCCTCAGCTTGATGTTTAGCTTTAACCAGCTGCCTTTCAATAAACTCACGTTCCAATACAAAACCAAGCACAATAAAAGACAGTGTCACCACAACCGAAATTCGGTTAAACAAGGCCAGCAAGCCTTGATGTTCCGGGGCTATGACATTAGGCAATTCAAAACCAGACACCCACACTTGATAAAAGACAACCGTGATTATCGTCTGCACCAGCAAATAAAACAGCATGCCACTGCGTCCCAGCAGCAAACCCGCGACCACAGGAATAATATAGGTCCAGCTGAAATGGGGATAACTAAAACCACCGGAACGAAGATTCGTTAAAACAAAG
>DAIRVL010000072.1:0-12075 GCA_036802845.1 Pseudomonadales bacterium
AAAATTTTAGCCATCCTTTTTTTACTGCACGCGTGTAATTATGCACAAGCACAGTTGCGTATTGAGATTACGCAAGGCGGCGACAATCCAACGCCAATTGCCATAGTGCCTTTTGCCTGGAGTGGGGGAGGTCTGCTGTCTGAAGATGTGTCGGCAGTTGTGTCCGCTGATTTAGGTCGCAGCGGTCAGTTTAGTCCCTTAAGTCGAGCGGATATGTTGAGTCAGCCAAGCTCACAGAAGGAAGTATTCTACAAAGATTGGGCCATAATGGGCGCTGACTATCTTGTAGTAGGACGGGTGGCGCCTATGGGTGCTGCGTATGATATTACCTACGAATTACTGGATGTGCGTACAAAACAGCCCATTGCCAAGTGGTCCATTGGTAATGTGAAGGACTTGAGGGTGGCCGCGCACAACATCAGTGACACTATTTATGAAAAACTCACTGGATTAAGAGGCGTTTTTTCTACCAAGATAATGTACATCCTGGTTAACGGTAAGGCCGGGGGTAAAAGAGTTTATCAGCTACAAATTGCCGATGCTGATGGCGAAAGACAGAAAACATTATTGCAGTCATCTGACCCCGTGATGTCACCCGCATGGTCGCCTGATGGTAATGAAATCGCCTATGTTTCATTCGCCAATGGGCGTCCAGCTATTTATATACAGAATCGTTTTACTGGCCAGCGAACACAGCTGACAAATTTCAGGGGTATTAATGGCGCGCCTGATTGGTCTCCTGATGGCCAGAATATGGCCATGGTTTTGTCAAAAGATGGGAATCCGGAAATTTATGTGATGAATATCCGAAGCAGGCAGCTGCGCAGACTCACGAATCACTATGCCATTGATACCGAGCCGCGCTGGACAAAAGATGGTCGCTCTTTGGTGTTTACTTCAAACCGGGGAGGCGGGCCGCAAATCTATAAAATTGATGCTACCACGGGTCAGTTGACGCGATTGACGTATAACGGAAATTACAATGCCCGTGGACAATTATCGTATGACGGTAGTGATTTGATTATGGTGCATCGCGAAAATGGCCTTTTTCATATCAGCGTACAGGATCTTCAGCGTGATAGTTTCAGGAGCTTAACTCAAACCATGCTTGATGAGTCGCCTAGTTTGGCTCCAAATGGTAGTCTGGCTATTTACGCAACAGAACAAGGGGGGCGAGGCGTTCTAGGGGTGGTTGCTCTTGGCGGAAACTCGAAATATGTACTGCCTGCCCAGTATGGTGATGTGCGTGAGCCGGTCTGGTCACCTTTTATGGAATAGAAAAAAAGCACATATTTTTTTTTGATAGTATTGAAAATTCTAACGTTTCACTACAATATAGCGCGCTGTCAAGCTAACGCAAGCAGGTCTAGTATTTTGACTCAAGGCAATCTAGATCGTTGTGTCGAGATTGCAAGTAAAAAGTTAATCAATTAACGGAGAAAAAGCATGAAAAATACAAAATTGTTGATGGCTATCGCCCTGGGTGTTGCCTTGGTGGGTTGTCAAAGCAAACCTAAAGGTGAAGCAGCTGATACCGCAGCACAAGTAGAAACGGGTACTAACGAAGCAGCAGGAATGAACGATACATCAGCATCCTCTTCAGAAGCGTCTAAAGCGTTACTGTCAACAACTGTATTTTATTTCGACTTCGATCAAGCTGTAGTTAAGCCAGAAGCTTTTGAAGCACTCCAGGCTCACGCTACTTTCTTGGCTGGCAATCCTTCTTCTGCAATTCGTTTGGAAGGCCATGCAGACGAGCAAGGCACTCGTGAATATAACATTGCTCTGGGTGAGCGTCGTGCAAAAGCCATTGAAAGCTTTTTGCTGGTTAATGGTGTAACTGCCGGTCAAATTGAAACTATCAGCTATGGTGAAGAGCGTCCAGTTGACGCTGGCCATGGTGAAGGTTCATGGGCTCAAAATCGCCGCGTAGAAGTTATTTACAAGTAAGACCTTTATGTAAGTAATTTAAACAAGCCGGCTGGACTATTCCTGACCGGCTTGTTTTGTATTGAGAGTCAAAAAAGAAACTTGCTGATTCGGGTTGCTTGTATAAAACAAATTACTCGTGTTGTTTATTTAATTTTGTATAAAAATTTGTATAAACAGGTGGAATGGCATTGACGTCAAACAGGTGTGCTAGATCAGCCCAATTTTTTTCATTTATTGCAGCAATATTCTTTTTTTGCTCCATTAATATTGATTTTATTCAAGAAGCTTCTGCTGACTCGGTGCTGCTGGTTCCGCAGAAAGGCA
Organism: Pseudomonadales bacterium; assembly: GCA_036802845.1. Lineage (GTDB taxonomy): Bacteria > Pseudomonadota > Gammaproteobacteria > Pseudomonadales > UBA3067 > DAIRVL01. Next base: position 2,257 of record DAIRVL010000072.1, read on the forward strand.
AGTCAAAACCTGCTGCGCCAGATCATATTTATGACGAGGATGTTGCGAGCAATCGTCAAGGTGCTTCAACTCAAATACAGTTATTGAATCAAGTTCAGCAATTACAAGAAGAAGTTCAACAACTGCGCGGAATCGTTGAAGAGCAAGTCTATATTCTCGATCAGCTCAAAAAAACGACAAAAGAGCAGTATCTGGACTTGGATAATCGTATATCAAAATCACCTGCTAAAAGTGACATTAGCAATGATATCTCTGAGCCCTCCCAGTCAGACAGTTCGTCTGAAACCGTGCCGTCTGATTTGAGCAAAGCAAAACCCGCAGAGAAAAAACTATATGATGAGGCGCAGGCCAGTATACGGTCTCGCGATTATCAGAAAGCTGTTGATAAACTCAATAGTTTGCTGACTGATCATCCCGATGGTGCTTATGTTTCCTACGCGCACTACTGGTTAGGCGAGGTGAATCTTGCTTTGCCTGAGCCGCAATATCAAGAAGCGGAAATTCATTTTCTCAAACTTCTTCAGCGTGATGCGAAACATGCGAAGGCCCCGGCCGCACTTTTCAAGTTGGGAAAATTGTATGACCTTACAAATCAGCCTCAATTATCTGATAAGTATTTTAAGCGCGTAATCCAGCAATATCCTGATGATCCGGCGGCAACCTTGGCAAAACGTTATTTGGAAGTAATCCATTCGCGAGAGAAAAACGAATAGAGTTAAATTGCTTATCTGCTGGACTTAAGCGCACACGTTTATCTAAATTCCCCGTCTTTTGAAAAATCCATCCGTATTTCTAACTTTAAAGCTGGTTAGTCATTGAATACACTACGCATTACTGAAGTTTTTTATTCAATTCAAGGCGAGAGTCGTAGTGTGGGCTTGCCCACTGTTTTTGTGCGACTGACCGGCTGCCCATTACGCTGTACCTATTGTGATAGCGCATACGCGTTTAGCGGTGGTGAAATCAAAAGCATGGAAGAATTGCTGCGAGAAGTGTCAAAGTACCGTACACCTTATGTCACAGTGACCGGTGGTGAGCCGCTTGCACAAAAAGCTTGTCTTGGTTTTATGTCTCTTTTGTGTGATGCAGGGTATGAAGTTTCACTGGAAACCAGTGGGGCACTTGATGTCAGTCAGGTGGATGAGCGTGTTATTAAAGTCATGGATCTAAAGACGCCATCTTCGGGTGAACTGGAACGAAATCTCTATAGTAATCTCGATTACCTAAGCAGTAAGGATCAAATAAAATTTGTCATTGGAAATCGTGAGGATTACCTGTGGGCAAAGGAAGTGCTGATGACACGCTTAAGCGCCGTGAGCTCTGAGGTACTTTTTTCCCCTAGTTGTGGCGAACTGGATCCTGCTGAATTGGCTGACTGGATTATTGCAGATCAGTTGCAGGTTCGTTTTCAATTGCAATTACATAAAATACTATGGGGTGATCAGCCGGGGCGCTGAGCATGTGTTTTAAAAAAGGGTCTGTGATTAAATGAAAGAAAAAGCGCTTATTTTACTCTCAGGTGGATTGGATTCTACAACTTGTTTAGCTATTGCTCAGCAACAGGGATTTGACTGTTATGGGCTGAGTTTTGATTATGGTCAGAGGCATCGGATTGAGCTTTTGGCTGCCGAAAAAATTGCAAAACACATGGGCGTAGTGGATTACAAAGTCGTTCCGATTAATCTGCGAATGTTTGGTGGTTCGGCGCTTACCGATGATGCTATTCATGTTCCGGAGGCCTCGTCAGCAGGGTCTCCATCGCTTAGCGAGATTCCTGTCACTTATGTGCCAGCACGAAATACCATATTTCTGGCAATTGCCTTGGGTTGGGCAGAGGTATTAAATGCGAAACACATTTATATCGGTGTAAATTCAGTGGATTATTCGGGTTACCCTGATTGCCGGCCGGAGTTTATTCGGGCTTTTCAAACGATGGCTAATTTGGCTACCAGGGCAGGAGTGGAAGGTGAGGGTCCGATATTTCATACACCCCTTATATCCTTAAGCAAAAGTGACATTATCAAATTGGGCACGGAACTGGGTGTCGATTATAGCTTGACCATTTCATGCTACCAGGCAGATGAATCTGGTCAGGCATGCGGGCTATGTGATAGTTGTCGCTTGAGAAAAAATGGATTTGATCAAGCTGGGGTGAGTGATCCGACGAAATATAAATAGGTCGTAGTGACTCAATGATTTTTCAGTATGAGCTATAAAATTTATAATTCACGCTTGTAAAAAATATTAAATAAAGTATTATACGCCCTCCCATAAAAGGGCCGTTAGCTCAGCGGTAGAGCAGTTGGCTTTTAACCAATTGGTCGATGGTTCAAATCCATCACGGCCCACCATCGTCACTCAATAAAATTCTGAATTTCAGTAGAAGTACAGTGAGAATCCATTCACCATTAGGGTGAACAAGCAGGATCATTCCCAGTCTTTAATGGCTCGCCAGCAGCAAGAAAAATCAATTAATCCTCTTCACTGCGCAAGTCTGTCGTTAGTTTCAATATTCGCTCTATTCCTGCTTGGTGCGTCCTTATATTGCTTGGTTTTACATGGAGCTATTCATTTGCATCGCTGGTCTCGCTGAAGGGCACATTGCGGCGTTGGAAACGAGTTCAAAATACTCATGTACTCATGTACTCATGTACTACGATGTAATATGCATACACTCCGCTTTTTCGCCCGCTTCCGCCTTGCGCCGTATCCCTTGATCAAGATCGTGAACAGGCCCCCAGAGCCGCTGCAATGAGTGGCAACAAGCCCAGTACCGAGACCACCGTAGCACCGACAGGTAAATCAGCGCTGAAGGACAAGCACAGTCCAGCGATTGCGCCCAATAAACCAAGACACCACCCCAACAACAAACGAGCGATGAATGAATGCACAACGAGCGATGCACTGAACGCGGGGATGATCAGGAAAGCAAATACCAGCAACACGCCTGCAACATTCACCGCGATAGTAATCACAATGGCGAACGAGGCAAAGAACAGAAATTCCCACAGAAAACCAGGTGAGCGTGAGCGGGCTTCCTCTGTTGAGAACGATAAAGTGTAAAACTGTTTGTGATAAATCCCGTGCAACATAGCCAAGGCCAGATAAATCATCGCCACCACGGCAATTTCCTGCCAACGTATCCATAAAATATTGCCATTAAACAAGGTGCTGAGCTCCTCCATGCCCTGGCTCGAACGGCTGAGGATAACAACGGAAAGCGCGGTAGCCACCACATAAACACAGCCAATGATGATCTCGCGCGTGGTTTTTCCGGGAAGATGGCGTAACCCGGCAAAAGCAATTGCCGTGACCAGGGTGGCGCCGAAGGCATAAAGTTGTGCGTTTAAACCATGCGGCTCCTCTCCCAACATAAAGGCCAGGCTCATTCCCAGAGCGGCCATTTGAGCCAGCGCCAGGTCAACGAAGATAATGCCGCGCGCCAATACATGCAGACCCAAATAGGTATGTGTCAGTATCATTAAGGCACTCATGACAAATGCGGGTAACAGGATTAACCAGGGTTCCATCTTGGTTAATCCTCCACCTTGTTCAGTGCCGCCACGATGGCATCAAATAAATCAAAATACGTGTTGATATCAGTCTGAGCCCCCACCGATTGGGGCAGTACCACCATGCGAATAGCCGTTTGTTCGTTTAGATAGTTTGCCGAGCGGCGCTCGTAATAGGGTTCCATGATGAGTAAGCCAATGTGCTCGGTCTTGATTCGTTCCACGAGCGTGCTAAGGGTTGAAGCACTAGGAGTAATACCGGGCATGGGTTCTATCTCGTCAATGATTTGAAACTCGAAGGCATCTGCCAGATAAATAAACGATTTGTGGTAGGCAATGACCCGCTTGCCTTTGAGTGGAGCCAGTTCGGCCTGCCAAAGGGGCAACTTGGTGCCCATGATTTGCTCAAAAGTATTGAGTCGACGCTGGTAATCGTCCGTGTGGGCGGGATCCATTTCACTCAAACGCGTGGCGATGGCCTGCGCCATGCGTAGGCCATTTCGAGGGTCTAACCAATAGTGGGGATTGCCTTTTGCATGTACGTCGCCCATAGATCGGGAGACCGGGCCGCTGATTTTATCCAGCAAGACAACGGCACTGGAGAGATCCAGATAGCCAGGATTGCCGGGCTGCACTCGGCTATTACGTGCTGACTGTAACAGCGGCGGCAACCAGCCGATTTCCATGTCGGCACCGATGACCAAAAGTAAATCAGCACCAAAAACCTGGCGGATCATACTGGGTTTGGCAGTGGCAAAGTGCGGGTCTCGGGTACCTTGTGTAAGGCTCTGCACCTCCACCTGTTCCCCGCCAACGGCTTGTGCAATGGCCGCCAGATCCTGTGTTGTTGTCACCACCTGCAATGCCGCGTGACTGGTGAATGCGGAAATTAACAGCAGCAAACCGGAAAAAAATTTAATGATTCTCATGATCTGTTCCTAAAATACGTGAGCAGCATGGCTGCCAAGATTGAATTCCATCTGCAGCCAAAGGGAGTCTGCTGTGTCGTTGGGTAAATGCTCAGCCCAATCGCGGTTATATTGCAGACGTAGTTTGCTGTATTCACTAAAATACCAGGTCAGGTTTGGTGACAGGCGATGGCGGTTATCACGTAGTGGATCCGCTGACGTGTCGCCATCTGCACGGGCGTATTCAGCGCGTAAGCCTGCAATCCAGCCGGGTTTGAATCCCCACTGCGCCTGCGTAAACAGGCCCTCGTCCTTGAGCGTTTCATGGACGAAATCAGTAATATCACCCGCGCTATATTCGCGTTTTAATATCTCGGTATGCCAGGAAATAAAAGGAAAACCATGCTGGCTGGATACAGCTTGCCATTTCACATACAGATCGGCACCGTAGATAGATGTATCAGTTGACATACCACTGGCGTTGGGCCCTCGCAGTCCAGAGACGCCGACATTCATACTGACCGTTTCCGACAGGTCAACACCATTGAGCCAACGTGCGGAATAGAGCAGGTCGCTAAAATTGCGTGCGTCCCGGTCAATCAGGGTGTAGCCGCCGATTTCTTCCCCGGGTGTATTGAGAAAACTGGTGGCAGTTTCACCTTTTGGGTTCTGAATACCGAAATACAGTTCCGAGTACCACTGGGTCGGCATCAGCCAGGACACACGAACACCTTGACCACGCAAACCGTCACCACCAAAAAAACGTGACAAGACGATGGGTTGATCGACGAAGGACCAGGCGTGGGGATGTTGCGGGTTCTGGCGACCAAACTCGGTGAAATACTGGCCGCCTTTGACTTGCAAGCCCCAGGGTAAGTTGCGCGTCGTAAAAAAGGCTTCTTCCAGTTCTACGACTGTTTCGCCGTTCGCATCAATTTGAAAAATGATATTGGTCTGGGCATCAAAGTGGGTATCCACGGTGCCACCCATGGACAGCTCTACGTTCTGCACCGTGAAACCGTTCTGCTTGGGATCGTGCGCACCGGCCTGCAAACCTTCTAACGTGTCATTATCGATACTGGAGCCTCCGACCGAGAACAGGCCGGATAGACCGATCTGAAAACCATCGCTAGTTGTCGTAGTCGAGGATGATAGCAGGCCAGAATTATCGGTACTTGCGTTACTGGCATCTTCTTCCAGATGCTGCAAGTGGCGTTCTAATTCCTTGATCTGTTGTTCTTGGTTTTGTTGCAGGAGCAACATGTGTTGTATTTGCCGGTGTAATGCGTTGATTTCTTCACCGGCCAATACAGTTCCAGTTGCGGGTAATAGCAGGCAGCTTAGGGCTGCGAGCCGCTTGAAACGAAAATGAGCATAGCTCATGGTGAACTCCTGGTCTGTTTATCACGAATAAATGCCACCGATTCCGCGCAGCAAAACGCTGCACGTTTGAATCGTTGGCCCTTGAGAAGACGGATTAATCAGAGAGGAGGGGCGCGTGTCCATTGAGTCTGGAATTGTATAAATGGCAAAGAGACCGTTTTTACAACAACAGACAAGCAATTCAAAAATTGCGGTGGAATCAATAGCGAAGACTGGGGTAAAAAAGCGACAGGTACATGGTTGAGTCGGCAGACCTGGCAGGTATCGTGTTCGCCTAAGCCGCCATCGCTTGTATCCAAATCATGAAGTGCCACATGCAGTGCAGCAAACAGCAATGCGAACACCAATACCCGTCTGATAAGACGGTTCTCTTTTGTGTTCTGGTGGAATACTTTTCGTAACATGCGACAACAATCTCACGCGACCTGACCGATGAAGCTGAAAGTGTGCACCGATCAGCGCTGTGATTGTGCTAAATGCGCTGTGTGAATGCAAATTTATAGACGTCCGGTTTTTTTATAATCCGGCGCATTTCAGCCGCTGATTCTGAAAATCGGTGTTTTATGCATAAGGAGTATTGCGCTGGGTCAAAGATTATTCCTCTGTTTCTTTGTATTTTAGCCGCAGGTGAAAATCATGGTGCGGGTATTTCAGCGACTCTAGACGTGATTTTCTAGTAAGAAAATAATAAATGTGGAGAGCTGTTATGGCCGTTGTTACACATAAACCAGAAATTAAAAAAACACAAAGTGCATGGATGGAAAATCTGCTCTTTCCAAAGGATGCCGCAGGTATTCCGAAATCTCCATTGTTGTTATCGGCCATCATAATGTTGGTCGCAATTGTTGCCTTGGGCTTGTACCGTTGGTATATGGAGTCCACTGCTTTTACTGCGGGCCTGGATTATTTTGAACCGCAATTCCAAACGTATTGGATGAGTTGGTTGTATGCGCAAGGGGTGATTATCACGCTTCTCTTGGTTATTGGAGTTCCGTTTGTTTGGTTTACACGTCCGTCAGTGGCAGCGGTGCAAGCGATGAAACCCGCAGATGAATTAAGTCGTTATATTTTGATTTTTACCGTTATGGCGGCGGCATCGTTCCTAGTGGTTTGTGTTTTGGGTGTGTGGGTAGAGGCCGATGCGGCATGGCATCAGGTAACGATTAGAGACACGGATTTTACACCCACACATATTCAGCTTTTTTATGGAATAATACCGTTGGCCGCAGTGGGGCTGGTAATAGGTTTAGTGTGGATGCATACACGCATGCCTAATTACGTAGGTCGAGTTTCAATACCACTCTTTATTACAGCCTCGGCACCCTTATTGATTATGCCAAACTTGGGTTACAACGAATGGGGCCACACCTTTTTTTATGCGGAAGAGCTTTTTGCCGCACCGGTGCATTATGGATTTGTGGTGTTGGGCTGGGGCTTATTCGCCCTTACTGGATTCTTTCTGGAGTGTTTGAACCGGGTTCTGATATTAACCAATCTCAAAAAAGCCAGATAGAATAAATGCAAAACCAGGATAAGAGCTTTGTAACGCAAGACTCTTATCTTATCGGTTCGTGAATAACCACGTAACTGCGAGCCCTGCCAACGCACTTTGGTGTGCTTCAATCAAAGGGCTCTCTGCAACCTTACCCCCTTCCAGATTAATCAGGCGAATATACGCATCATATTTCAGCTGCTTAACTTTTCGCTGCAGACCAAACGACCACAAAAAACCACTGTAACCACTCGGCGCTGTATAGGCCGGGCGGCTGGCTGTGCTTAGAACTTCAGGTACGCCGTAGTAATAAGAATTATGTTCGCTGTCAGCATAAATGGGCCCCAACCCCGTTCTGAAATACCACTGCTGATATTTGAGCTGATACTTGATTCTGGGATTGCTTACCCAGCCAATGCCTTGGGTATGAGACAGATCAGTGGCGACGCCATAACGAAGTGACACATCAAAAGACAGCTTGCTGTTATCGCTTTCCCTTAACTTGTAAGTCAGTGCAGGACCGATTTCTAAAACGGGATCAAGATCCGGCATCCCTTGACGAAGATTGTTTTTATCGCTTTTAACTGGGGGCGTGCCATCGGCACTGATATCAATATCAATGTTCTCGGAGTTAAAAAGAAAGGTGCTGATACGCCCATTTCTGATGTGTAAGTAGGGACCATGGTAACTGATGTAAGGAATGGGCGTGATAACACGATTGATATGTTTGGCCCCAGGGTAATCGGGAATGCTGTAGGCACCCAATCCCACACCAAACTGCCATATAGATTGAGGCGTATTACTTTCGGCGTTTACATGACCTGTTACACACAAGCCAAACAGCAAAAAAAATCTAAAAATACGTAGCATGGATTTTCTGATAACGATTGAGTGGGTTAGGTTGGTACAGGCAAATGCCAGCGACTTGAACAGGTGCATTATTAATTTGTATGACACACGAGGTGTTTATAAAGAAGAACCCTGCTGTTACATAAGATAACCAACTGACGCAAGGTTTCTTAGCAACTGCATCCTAAACTTAATACTATAGACGATAGCAATCAATGGATCGGCTTGACGCGGTCTTAAAAAAACAAACGACTTAAACGCTCGCAGCACACAACTAAAGAGCAGTCCTCATTCACATTTTGTAGGCGACTAAATTCTAACGAGTGAGCGATGGAGTTCACACATGGTATTTCGAATTTATAACACATCAAAAACTTTTGACCCACTGCTTCTTGGCGCAGTGATGCTGCTGAGTAGTCTCTACGGCTGCCAACGCAGTGAAAACATCAATGTTAACTTTGACAGTGGCAGTAACTACGTTGGCGAAGTTACGGGGAAAAAGAAAGACGGCCACGGCATTTTTATATGGCCCAATGGCGCACGCTACGAAGGCCAATGGAAAAACGATCTGCAATCCGGACAAGGAGTGTTTGTTGATGGTGCAGGCGCCAAATACGAAGGCGAATGGCTGGAAGGCAAATATCATGGTTTGGGCAATTATCACTGGCCCAGCGGCAGCCAATACCGTGGGCAGTTTGTAAACGGGCAAAAAGAGGGGCAGGGCACCTTTCAATGGGCCAATGGCGATAAATACACAGGGCAATGGCACAACAATAAACAACATGGCTTTGGCAACATGAGCTGGCGCTCAGGCAAAGCGTATGAAGGTCAGTTTCAACAAGGTTTAATGCATGGCTCGGGCAAACTGACATGGGCCGATGGCCAAAATTATGAAGGCGAATTTAAAAATAATGTGATTGAAGGCGTGGGCGTTTATCGCTGGCCAGACAAATCCTACTACGAAGGTGGTTTTGTTAATGGCATGAAACAGGGCAAAGGCTCACAGGTTCTGGCCGATGGTCGTCGTTACGAGGGATCATTTGATAAAGACAAACGTTCAGGCAAGGGTCAAATGAAATGGCCCGATGGCCGAATTTATACCGGCGATTTTTCTAACGACATAATTAGTGGCCAAGGCGAAATGAATTGGCTGAATGATGAAAAATACAAAGGCGCGTTTGTTAATGGCAAACCCGCAGGTGAAGGCACCTACACATGGCCCGATGGATCAACCTACAGCGGCAATTTTAATAACGGTTTAAAACACGGCAAAGGCGAATACCATTATTCAGATGGCCGATTCTATAGTGGCGAATTTAAAAATGATGAACCCGAGGGCCAGGGTCGTTATGACTGGACCACGGGTGAAAAATACGAAGGCGAATTTAAAGCAGGAAAAAAAGAAGGGCGCGGCACCTTCTTTTGGGCAGATGGAAGCCGTTATATCGGAACCTTCAGAGAGGATAAAATCAGCGGCAAAGGCACCTGTTACTTTAGTAATCAGCCTGAAAAATGTCAGTTTGAGAATGGATCACGCGTGGACTAGAACCCTGTCTGAGTTTATGTCAATGTTGTGAATGTAATCGTTGGATGCGCAGATTGTATAGCGGGCGCATTCAAAATTTATCTTTGGAAATTTTTATCTGCCATAATGAGTTTCCAAAGATAATACGAA
>DAIRVL010000073.1:0-11870 GCA_036802845.1 Pseudomonadales bacterium
TGCCGTTAGCATTACTGTCGAGCTGATCTGGATTAGGCACTGTTGGGCAGTTGTCGTTCTTATCCAACACGGTATCCATATCAGAATCTGAGCCAGCAAAACTGAACTGTGCTTTAACCTGATCCAGTGCGCTTGTGTTTAGCATCAACATATCTTCGCTTTCACCGATAGTTAATTTGTCGCCCATGCGTACTACAGGACCAAAGGTTTCGCTGGTATCGACAAAAATGAAACGGTGGATTCCATCGCCAGGATCTTCACTCATTGCCAGCACACCCGCAGGTGTTGTCCATTCAATTACTTGGACAGCCCCACGTGTCACCACAGCGTATGCCGCGCTAAAGCCAGTATCTTGCCCGGTGTTATCACTCCAGAACCACTTAAAGAAACGAACTTGTGGATTAGCACCCGCAACAGCGCCGTCGGCACTGACAAGGTAAGCGCGCATTTGATACTGCTCATTACGCGTTGTATCAAAGCCTTGTCCAGCCCACATGCCACGGTTGTTTACCGTCGGATTGTTTAGATCAAGATTGGCACTGGCTGTGATCAGATCTGTTAGCGCGGTAGCAGGGATTGGATCCCAGTTACCGCTTGATACTTCGACTGATCCGATTTGTACAATATTGTCGCAAGAGAGATTGTTAACAAACCAATCATCCCAGTTGTTATCACACCAGTAGTTATAGACCTCTGACTGGGCAGTCAGTTTCGCATGATAGGCTTTTGCACCCGTGCTAAACATGGCTGAGTCAGCAAGTCCGAGTGCCAGCGAGCCATCAAGAATACCTTTCATGGGCGCACCTGCGATATTAAACTCAGACAACTCAAGAGATTCCATTTTATAGGACACTGAAGTGCCGCCACTGGTCGGCTGCACGGTAGCCACTTCACCGTTAGCACCATAAGCAGTGATCATATAGAGATCGTCAGCAGACTGAATCGTGCCATCAGTTAACAGATAACGCTCTCTACCCACCTGGCTGGCAGAGTCATTAACCCATGACAGCGACGTTTCATCCCACTTGAAAGTATCTGCGGGTGCTGCATCAGAGACCACACCGTACTCAAAATGATACGTGGACAAACCATTACTTTCTGTAAAGGAATCCCCCTCCAGCCAGACCAAACCAGCACTGCCTACACTTTGTTCATTTACGGGCACGGCGGCTTGGGCACTGACTTGACCCGTTAGCATACAGCTTACCGATTGATCGCCAGTGGTACCGCTCCACGTACCGGTAAACGCGCCACCATTTTGGGCAAGTTGTCCGGCAAAACTATCGCCATTACCAGCGAAGGTGAAACTGCCATCGCTATGGATAATGCCGGTGTAAATCCACTGACCTTGTTTCTGTGTCACCGTCAACTGCGAGCCATTCTGTTCAATCATCCAGAATTCGGCACCACTTTGATTAACACTAATACAAGCTGAACTTGTTTGATCGAACTCCTCTCCGCTGACAACAAATGATTGCAACCACAGACCAGAAATCGTTGGGATAGGGCCATCGCAGGCATCACCGACACCATTACTGTCACTGTCTGCCTGATCGCTATTGGCAATTAATGGGCAGTTGTCGTTGGCATCAGCAATGCTGTCTGCGTCATCGTCATTATCACAAACATCACCCAGCTGATCAGCGTCGGCATCCAATTGATTAGCGTTTGAAATAACCGGGCAGTTATCAATTTTGTCACCAACGGTGTCATTATCAGTGTCCATAACCAGGGGATTGGTGCCAAGTGACGCTTCATGAGTATCACTCAAGCCGTCATTATCGTCATCGCCATCACATGCGTTGCCCAGATTATCGCCATCGGTATTTAACTGATCACTGTTGGCAACAGCAGGACAGTTGTCCAAAGCATCACCAACAGCGTCAGTGTCGGTATCGGCCAATAAGGGGTCAGAACCCTTCACCGCCTCTTCCTTATCTGAAAGCTGATCGTTGTCATCATCCAGATCACAGACATTACCCTGGCCATCACCATCGGTATTGAGCTGATCAGGATTTGCTATTGCTGGACAGTTATCCTGGACGTTAGTTGCGCCATCACCATCAATATCGCTGTCGCACGCATCACCCATCGAGTCACCATCGGTATTGCGCTGCGCTGCATTTGGCACCATTGGGCAGTTGTCATTCGCATTAGCGACACTGTCGTTATCCTTATCGCTGTCACACAGGTCTCCAAGCTTGTCGTTATCACTGTCAAGCTGATTGCTGTTGGCTACCAATGGGCAGTTGTCGGCATTGTCACCGACCGTATCACTGTCCTGATCGGCAAACTCTGCCGCATTCAACGGGAACGCATCGCTGGCATTGGCAACACCATCACCATCGATATCGTTATCACAGGCATTACCCAAGGCATCGCCATCAGTATTTAATTGATCACTGTTAGCAACCCTAGGACAATTATCGACTGCATCATTGACCTGGTCGTTATCACGATCGGTGTCTGCATTGTCACCAATGCCATCACCATCGGTGTCTTTGCTTTCACTTGCATTCAGAGGGAACAGGTCAAGATTATCACGCACCCCGTCTCCATCACTGTCTGCTTTCAATGGATTGGTGCCTTGTGAGGCTTCCTCACTGTCACTCAAACCATCGTTATCGTCATCGTTATCACACTCATTACCTTGTGCATCACCGTCGGTATTAATCTGTGCGCTATTGGCCACTGCGGGGCAATTATCAATAGTGTCCACAACACCATCGCTATCAGTATCGGTGTCACACGCGTCGCCAATGCCGTTGTGATCAGCATCGACTTGTGTACTATTGGCAACAAAAGGACAGTTATCCAGCTTGTTAGCGAAGGTATCGCCATCCAGATCACTGTCGCAGACATTACCCAGACCATCGTTATCACTGTCTATCTGATTCGTATTACTTAGCAAGGGACAGTTGTCACTCGTATCGGCAATGGTATCGCCGTCATCATCGGCATCACATGCATTACCGAAAGCATCATGATCTGTATTTAGCTGATTGGCGTTAGCAATAGAAGCACAGTTATCCAGACCATCTTTCACACCGTCACCATCGGCATCCACAATCAGCGAATTCGGATCACTGCCATCGGCAACACCATCATTGTCATCATCGGTATCGGCATTGTTGCCTATGCCATCACCATCGGTATCCACACTTTCAGCGCTATTTGAGGGGAAAGCATCGCTCGTATCAGACACGCTATCACCATCATCATCGGTGTCTGCCTTGTTACCTGTACCGTCACCGTCTGTATCGATATATTCGTTGGCATCCAGAGGGAAGGCATCATTGTCATCGATAATGCCGTCACCATCGTCGTCGGCATCAGCATTGTTGCCTACACCATCACCATCGGTATCGAGACTTTCGTTTGGATTCAGCACAAACGCATCGTTGGTATCGCCTACGCCATCGCCGTCATCATCGCTATCGCTATTATTGGCAATGCCATCACCATCGCTGTCCGCGCTGGCGTCGGCTTGCAAGGGGAAGGCATCGTTAGCATCAGGCACGCCATCGCCGTCATCATCGCTATCGGTCGTATTGCCTAGACCATCACCATCGGTGTCCTGGGTTTCATTGGCATTCAAGGGGAAGGCATCGTTAGCATCAGGCACGCCATCGCCATCATCATCGCTATCGGTTGTATTGCCTACACCATCACCGTCGGTGTCCTGGGTTTCATTGGCATTCGCGGGGAAGGCATCGCTGCTGTCACTGAGACCATCATTGTCATCATCGGTATCGGCATTGTTGCCTATGCCATCCTGATCACTATCCAGCTGTTCAGTGGCATCCAGGGGGAAAGCGTCCTGCGTATTGTCGATACCATCGCCATCAATATCCTTATCACAGACATCACCTCTGTCATCACCGTCCCGGTTGCTTTGCGCTGGATTGTAGTTAACAGGGCAATTGTCTACGCGGTTATCAACACTGTCTTTGTCTGAATCAAACTGCACGGCCGGATCCATCGGATTCTCATCAACATTATCCAGCACGCCATCACCATCGCTGTCCCTGAGCAGTGGATTGCTAGCGTTAGCAAACTCAATAAGGTCAGCCACCTTGTCACCATCATCGTCATCGTCGGTAGTATTACCAACGCCATCACCATCGGTATCTAGCGTCTCATAGGGATTACGGGGAAACTTATCCAGATTGTTTGCAATACCGTCACCGTCAATATCGGCATCACTGTTATCGCCTATTCCGTCGCCGTCCTGATCCTGACTTTCGTTAGCATCCGTGTCGAAGGCATCGTTGTTGTCACTAACGCCGTCATTGTCATCATCACTGTCGGTGTCGTTACCCACCCCGTCGTTATCGGTATCAATAAATGTGGTTCCAGGAACGGCGGCATTGGTGTCATCTGAATCCTGTCCGTTAGGCCAGCCATCATTATCCTGATCGGTTTTGTTTTGACGTGTACTATCAAGAGGGAAATCGTCCTGGGCATCGGATTTGCTATCACCGTCATCGTTATCGTCGATGTTATCGCCGAGGCCATCGCTATCAGTATCACGCTGTTCAGTGGCATCCAAGGGGAAAGCATCGTCGGCATCAAGAACGCCGTCATTGTCGTCATCAGCATCGGCGTTGTTACCCATGCCATCGTGGTCTGTATCCGTTGTTTCGGTGTCATCATTCGGGAACGCATCCTGATCATTAGACACACCATCGCCATCGAGATCTGGATTTGTTTCAGCCTGCTGTGTTCCAGGGGCCGTGGTCAAATCGAGCGTAGTTACAACGGTTCCATTACCGGTAGATGTTTTTTCGTTATCCAGAATATTTTTAATATCGCCGACAGTGCCTTGGCCATTAATAATGGGAAATGTATTAGGATCTTGATCGAGCAATTCGAGCGCAGAACTGGCAACATCCGCATCACCACCAAAAAGTGCGCTGGTGCTACCATCGACCTGACCATCAATTTGTCCATCTGCCAAGTCAGCGGCCATCTCATCCATAACCGCATCAGGGTCATTCGTCCCTGTGGCTTCACTGATTTGTGAAACAATAGCTGTAACCGATTCAACCGCTGCACGATACAGTGCGGTGCTTTCCTGCTCTGCCGCTGTGGTTGTGGTGTTATCAAACAAGGGCGGGGTATCGAACAGATCTACTTCGCTGCCCATACCAAAACCCAGGGTTGATTTAATCTGGTCGGCGGCAATAGGCAGTGCTGATAACAGTTCGGCCAAAGTCGCTGTACCATCACCTAAACCGGCATCCAGGCTGCTGTCATTATTTCTATCACCCCAGTTAAGTTGATCGTTAGTTGCGTCACTGTCTTGCATTAAACCGTCAAAATCTGAATTTTTAATGGCCAGATCGACCGCCATGGTTGTCAACGGTGTAGCATAAATCTGCTCACCCGTTTGCAACAAGGCTTGCGTTAGAATTGTGCGCATCACAGTGATTACCGGAGCTGCGCCCGTGTAAATATCAACCGTGTCAGAATCTGCGGTGAACTCAAGCAAGTAAGGAGGTGTTAATGGATAAGGCAAAGCAAGGCCTTGTATTTGCGCTTGCGCATTGGTTGAGCCGGTGGCTACAACACTGCCTTTCATGCCTGTTACACTAGGACTAATGGCATACACAGTCACAGTGGCATTCGCTAAAGGACCTTTAACGCCGCCGCCAGTGAGCGCCAGCGTTGTTGTTCCCGTGGTCGTATCTGTATTTGTAGTATCGGTATTACCACCCGTTCCACCACCCGTCAGTGGAGACCCCGAATTATTCGAATCACTGCATCCTGCAAAGGCACCCAGCGTTATAAGAAACATCAAAGCGCGAACGCCAGATCGAACGCAAAAAGATTGCTCAAGACTCTTCATCTTTTTCCCCAGTTTTTATCCATAAAAATCGACCGCGCCAAACCCAGAGTACGCGACAGTAGATTCAGACTAGACGCCAAAGAAACGAGTCTCAAATTAAAATCAAGATTTTTTGTTGCTGAAAAAATAATCTATTGAATTAACACAGATAAATCACACATTATTCTTGTCGTCGTCAGTATCACAAAACGTAAATCATCAATGTCTGTTTTATTTTGCGCTGCAATCAGGCTTTTAATAATTGATCGTCACTTGACTTTTTTATTCAAGAAAAAATTATGGCGGATGCACTTAACCCAGAAAGAATTTTACAAACCGAACTGGCATTTTTGGCATAGAAAACTATGCAGCTTATCTGAGACGAGAATTTTCTCTATTTTTTACCTGTCTATAATGTAGGCGCTTTTTTACATAATCCGACGTACTGCAAATTAAAAATCAGATACGTTGATATCTGGATAATTGGCAAGCCTGCCAAAAACAGTGGGGAAATCAGTTCGACACTTGTTATTAATTTCCAATTTGTTCTAATAAGTGCGCTGAGACGTTCTGACGCATTGTCAATGCGAGTCTTTTTTGAAAGACATTGCATTAAACCTTGTTTTTTTGGAGTAAAAAGCTACATGAGCAGTTTGCCTTCATGCCCAAAGTGCAGTTGTGATTACACCTACGAAGATCGGAAGCTGTTTATTTGCCCGGAATGCGCACACGAGTGGTCAACGCAGACAGTGCTTGCCAGCACCGATTCTGAAAAGGTCGTACGTGATGCGTATGGCAATGTGCTTGCGGACGGTGACTCAGTCACCGTGATAAAAGATTTAAAAGTAAAAGGTTCATCATCCGTCATCAAGGTGGGTACCAAGGTAAAAAATATCCGTCTGGTTGATGGCGATCATGATATTGATTGCAAAATAGAGGGCATTGGTGCGATGCAGCTGAAATCTGTTTTTGTGAAGAAATCCTAAACCACTGTCTTAAATTAGATCGTGATCTGATAAATACACGCGGCACTCATCAGATCACGTCGACTCACCTATTCAGCTGCAACAGCAGGCAAGTTTAGAGGGGTTAATGTAATGCTCGCAGGATTTTTAATCTCGGCAATTGCATCCTCAATGTTATTACCTTTCCACATCTGGTCATCAAAATAGAGGTTCACACCGACCACGATATCCTGACCTGAGGGTATTTTTGAAACGTAATAGCCCACTTGGGGATGTCCGCCCTCGTAACGTTCAGGTTTATCTATTTTATTTTCTCCGCGCACGCCATCTTCATACTGCAAGGCAAGATCGGGCTTGAATCCCTCTGATCCGGCGAAAAACGCCACAATATCAAATCCCTTACCCGAGCTACCCGCCAACCAATCATGCTCCAGATCTACAGCATGATCTTTCAGGTCACTGCCGCCACCGCCGGCAATCATGGGCTCTACAGGGCCCAAGGCTGTGCGTACTTTAGCACCTTCCAGTTGGTTAAAATCAAGCGCCACACCAATATTTAAATCACTCAACGCAGCGGCTGCTTTAGGAATGGTTGCATACACCGGGAATTGCACAGATTGATTGTTCACTGTAACCGATGCGCCACCCTCACCCAAGGTTACACCCAAAATTGCAATGGAGGCATCCACTTCGATAATGGTTCGAACAGGACCATTCTTGACGGCTACAACACGGTTAGGAATCAGGTCATTATTAATGGTTGCTTTAATAAAACCTACGCGCGCCTTGATACGAATTTTCATGGTATCAATCAGACTGGTTCCTGGCGTGTAGTCTTTATATTTCATATCCGACCAGCTCAGAAGATTCTTCGGGTCGATATCCAGTGAGTATTTTTCGGTTTCCACTTTGCCGGTTTCACGATCAAAGTGGGTGTAATGACGGTCTGAACGCTGGGGATTGCCTTTAACCAAATAAGCAAAACCGGCAATACCACCGTCTTCAATCCGAATTTCAGACACCACCTGTCCTGATAGAGCCTTCAGTTGCTCCGGGCTGGCTTGCGCGCCAGTGTCGCTATACATAAACGCCAGTTCATCGTGTGCTTCCAGCACCCCTTCTTGCCCGTCTACCGGCACTTTGCCACCTGAAACGAATAAAAATCCCTTGTTATTGCGCTCATCAAACTGAAAGGGAATCGGACTCAGTTTGCCATCAACAACAGCCATCACCGAGTAATCGTTAAACGCTTTACCTAACACGCCTGGAATTTGACTGCCTAAAATGGTGGATACTTCTATTTGCCTTGCGCCACTAAGCTCACCGCCTTGGGGTAACGCAAAAACAGCCGAGCTGCACACCATGGCTGATGCCGAAAAACACGCCGCCGTCTTGAATGAAAACCTGTTGGTAATTTTCATATATCCATCCTTTTCATTGTTTATTATTAGTTCTTATTTAGATTTACTATTTTGATTATTTGCGACATTCAAACACAAATACGCACGCTCAAACACCAAGGAATAAACGACAATAAGGCAACTAATGTCGCAAGGTCACAATTCATGCGCGCACCCAAGTCAATGAAATTACGTTAAGGCGCTCAATCCTTCATGCCTATAAAACCCCATCAGACTGACACTGGCATTAATTTCTTCTTTATTGCAGAATTGCCAGCCTTTATGCGCCCGCATTTTTATCACCTCAAGCATCCACCTCTATGAACAACACATCAAACGCTTCATTAAGAATTCCACTTGCCTGGCTGGTATTAGGTATTTTTGCCTTGCTCGCAGCCGGAATATTTTCCCTTCTTTTGGTGCTGTCGCGCACACCGGCCATTCAGGCACATATTCCCATTATCGATTTTTTCCATGTTGCACTGGTTATTCACGTAAATCTTTCTGTGCTGATCTGGTTTTTATCATTTGCAGCCGTGTTATGGACAATGAATACCCGTCCCATCAAGGTTATTGATTACAGTGCCTTGGCACTGACCTATCTAGGCACCCTAGGCCTGGTACTGAGCCCACTCGCCGGTGCCGACAAACCTTTGATGAACAACTATGTGCCGGTTATTGAGCATCCCTGGTTTTATGTTTCACTGGGCCTGTTTGGATCAGGTATTTTACTGGTGGCACTCAAATCGGTTCTGCGGCCTGTAAACCCTGTCGCTTTTTTCAGAAACTCTGCTCTAAACAATTCTGTTTATGCCTCTGCATGGGTCACATTGGCAGCCCTTCTCGCCTTGTTAACATCGTACTTGAATTTACCCAAAACCCTCTCCAGTGAAAGTTATTTTGAATTCCTCTTCTGGGGCGGTGGTCATGTTTTGCAATTTTCACACACCTTACTTGCACTTGTAGCCTGGATCTGGTTATTGGATATCAGTGGCTATAAACGTTTGCGCACGGGGCGTACTTTAACGCCACTGCTTATTATCACCGTCATGCCGGTGTTATCCGTTCCTTTTATTTATTATCAGTATGAGGTGTTATCGTCTGATCACCATGTTTCTTTTACGTTACTGATGAAATACGGCGGTCTAACAACGCTGCCCGTGGGCTGTTTAATTGTCTATGCCTTGTTTGAGCGCTCTAAATCAAGCGAGGACACAAAACATTTTCGCGCCAGTCTTTATGCTTCACTGCTGCTTTTCGCCGCTGGCGGCATTATCGCTTTTCTCATACAAGGTGCGAATGTGGTTATTCCTGCGCATTATCACGGCTCTATTGTCGGCATCACCCTTGCCTTTATGGGACTGACTTACTACCTGCTTCCGCATTTCGGATATACCAAACCCAACATCAAATTGGCGCATATGCAGCCCTATATTTACGGTGGCGGACAATTAATGCATATTCTTGGTTTGGCCTGGTCAGGCGGCTATGGTGTGCAACGAAAAACAGCCGGAGCGGCTCAAGGACTTGATCGTTTGCCTGAAATTGCAGGCATGGGCATGATGGGTTTGGGCGGATTAATTTCTATTATCGGCGGTGCACTGTTTTTGTGGATAGTGATTAAAGTGCTTCTTGCGGGCAAAAAACACCTAGGGTAAAAATGCAGTGAATTCTAACAATGAAGATCTGTCATGAATTTCTATCGAAAAGAAAGGGTCCTTAAGGACCCTTTCTTGTTCAGAGCAA
This sequence comes from Pseudomonadales bacterium, assembly GCA_036802845.1. Lineage (GTDB taxonomy): Bacteria > Pseudomonadota > Gammaproteobacteria > Pseudomonadales > UBA3067 > DAIRVL01. The sequence goes on from DAIRVL010000073.1 coordinate 9,942, forward strand.
ATAAAGCCTATCAATACTGTTACTGAAGATCATCCAGTGTCTCTTCGACTTCCAGTTGTTCATTCAATGCTTGAACGGACATGTTCTTTTCATACGCTTCTTTGTATTGCTCTTTCAGATAACGTTTGTACAGTTTGCCGGTATCGAGTCGAGGCAGGGTATCGGCAAAATCGATGGCACGTGGCAACTTGAATTTAGCCAGGCGTTCTTTGGCAAAACTGAGCAATTCGTCTTTGACGGCCTGCGTTTTTACCACGCCTTTTTTCAGCTGCACAACAGCTTGTACCGATTCGCCCCAGTCTTCATCGGGCACACCAAAGACGGCCACGTCTTCAACCTTGTCATGCAGAATAAGTGCTTTTTCTACTTCGGCGGGGTAAATATTCACACCACCAGAAATGATCAGATCGGAGTCACGATCGCATAAAAATAACCAGCCATCATGATCGAGATAACCCACATCCCCTACTGTAAACAATCCGCCGTCGGCACGGTTTTTATTGGTTTTTTCTTTGTCTTTGTAATATTCAAATTCACCGATCATGGAGGACATGTACACCGTGCCCACTTCATTGGGCGGCAGTTCATTCTTGTCTTCGTCGAGAATCTTGATCTGACTGCCGGGCCATGGACGACCTACGGTGCCCGGTTTTTGCAGCCAATCTTCCGATTTGCAAATAGCGCCGCCGCCTTCTGTGGCACCATAATATTCAACCAGCACCGGACCCCACCAATCGATAATGGCTTTTTTCTTGTCGACCGCAATCGGTGCAGCGCCATGGATAATACATTCCAGACTGGAAATGTCGAATTTTTTCTTGGTTGCTTCGGGCAAGTTGAGGTAACGGTAAAACATGGTTGGCACCATGTGACTGACCGTCACTTTATATTTTTCAATGAGTTTGAGGCTTTCTTCGGCATCCCACTTTTCGATCAGCACCAGTGTATGGCCCATATGCAGACCGCCTATGCCAAAACCGCCGGGGGCTGCATGATACAGCGGCCCGGTAACCATATGCACACCATCGTGAACCTTTAAATCAAACAGCGCACCCATGAGCGTTGACATCATGGCGGTGGCATCGGGATCGTTGTCTTCGAGGGGACGCCGCACGCCTTTGGGACGCCCGGTAGTGCCCGAGGTATAAAGCATTAATTGGCCAGCAACGCGATTGACAGGCAATGTTCCAGACTGCCCCTCAAATAATTTGTTGTACGGTTGAAAACCTTCTACTTTACCCACGGCATAACATTTGGTTTTATCAAAACCAAGTTCATTCACGGCTTTGATACAGGCGTCGCCAAACTTCTCGCCAACCACAAATACTTCTGCACCACAGTTATCGAGAATATAGGCGATTTCAGGGCCGGTGAGATGGTAATTAATCGGCGTGATGTACACACCTATTTGCTGGGTTGCCAGAAAAACTTCGAGATATTCAGGGGTGTTCGACATCACCATGGCCACGGCGCCGCCTTTTTTAAGACCCAATGCACGTAATCCGTGGGAAATTTGATTAACTCGCTCATAGAGCTCGCCAAAGGATTTTTTTTCTCCTTGCGCCGAAATAATCGCCGTGCGATCGGGCGTTTCTCGCGCAATACTCCAAAAACCGACTGAAGCCATTGTGAACCTCCATTTTTATATATTTATTGTTATTTTCTGTGTTATCGCCCTTTATTTGAGGTTTTTCTGGCGATATTTATTTAAGTCTAATGAATTGCGTGCCAATGAAGCAAGCTCCATTGGCACAAAGAAATGATCAACCTTCTTTTTGCAACATATGCATCACGCAAATAGAACCTGCGCCCATCATATGCACCATACCGTTTCTGGCACCTTCAACCTGTCGTTTACCTGCTTCGCCACGCAGTTGCGTGACCGTATCCCAAACTTGCGCCAAACCGGTTGGACCACCCGGATGACCA